>JAAYOK010000278.1 GCA_012520355.1 Bacillota bacterium
CGTTGACTGTAGTCAGCAATTATTTGTTTCCTGAACCCTTTTTTTGGTCCAACTCGTCATTGTCAACGAACTTTTTCTGCATCACCCTCTTGACTTAATACCACAAGTCTACAATCTCAGTATTAGCTCGGCATAGACCGAGGAAATAAATCCGGCCACCACATTCAATACATTAACAAATAGCAAACCAAGGAAGAGCACGATGCCAATTCCCACAATGGTCAAAAGGCAGGTCCAGAAATTCTTTGCTGTGTCGTAATCATGAATGGTCATGGTCCCGATAAAGATCAGGCTCGCCGTCCAGAGGGTGGCTGTAATTCCTAAGAAGTGATAAAAGGTACCCTCTTGGAGAGTCAAATAATTGCTGACTACAGTCAACGGAAGGTTGATGACCACAAAGGGAGTTAAGGCATAGCAAGTGGCAATCACGATGTCTTTCAAGGTCCCCTTGCCATCCATCAAAGTAGTTAAAGCCCAGTTGACTATGGCCCACAAAAAGAAAGGCACCAGGACACTAATTACCTCCACCACGATGTTGAGCTGCGAGAGATCCCGGGGATTAAAGATAAAGCCGGTATACTGGCGCATCACCACATAGGTGACAGCCACAAGGCCCAAAATGCTGAGGGCTGCTCCCATGGTGCCTCGTTTTTCGTGCTTGAGATCCCAAAATCCGTCAAAAGGGTGGAAGATAACATGTTTGGCATAGGTCAAACTCGCCCAATAACCCTGGGGATTTCGCACTAGGACAAAGCCCGTGGCCGCGACCTCACTCTGCTGCTCTACGCCTGGCCTCAGGGCCTTTAGGCGCGGCCTCAGCTTAACCCAAGCCACAATTGCTGCCATCAGAGCAAAGATACCGAGCATTACCTTTCCGAAGGATGCAGCCATAACTTCCCGGCGATAGAGAGCAAAGGCCGTGGAATACTGGGGACGGTTGTTCCCCAAGCGAAAGTTCATCATGGCATCAGCGAAGCAATCTTGTCGCAGAAGAGCTGTTCCAATTCCCGTATAGGCCATATCAAAGTTGAAGTTGTGCTGCAAAACCTCAGCCCAAAGCTTGGCGGAACTCTCGTACTCTCCCCCCTGGTAGTGACCAATGGCTGCATGAATCAGCTTTCCATACGTTGTTGGCTCATAGACCAAGATGCGATTGCTACCGCGGTCCACAAGCAGAATTCTGTCCTCCAAAACATCTAAGGCCACAGGGACCTTTAGGGTATCGCGGGTGCTCCCCAAACCTCCAAAGACGTAGAGAAGGTGCCCGTCACTTTCGTAGGTGAACACCCGCCCCCGCTGGCGATCTAAGACTGAATAGAGGCCATTTTCTCGGGCCACAATGTCCACAAAAGAAGAGGAACGGATCGTTTCAGAGAGACGGTATTCTTCTGCAGTAGGGACATCGCCAATAGGCTCAAAAAAGCCATTCCTACGAAGAACATCGGTGCCACTGGGATTCAGGCGCCGCACCTGGTTATGCTCTGCCACGTAGAGGAATCCCCGTTCGTCTAGATCCAAAGCACTATACTCCGTAGGCAGAAAAAGGGCCATACGGCTGCGCTGTTCCTTGGTGGCAATGCTGGCCCAGAAGCGCTCCAAGATAGTGGGTCGCACCAAGGGTGCCCCAAGAAAGCCGCGAAAATTGCCGTCCACATCAAACTCGATCAGACCATCATAAATCCCATCAGCTAAGACGTAAATGCGTCCGCCTTGGTCCACCGCAACCTTAAAGGGCCGGTAGTTAAAGCCTTCTGGAAGGGCTCCTTTAAGGTCAGTCTGGGGAGGACCAATCACTCGCACGAAATCTCCGGACGTTGTGAGCTCCACCAAACGGGCATTGTCCCTGTCGGCAATATAGAGACGCCCGCGCTCAGTGACATAGAGGGCTACAGGTGCGTTAAAGGAGTGCCACACACCTTCCATCTCGAAGCCCTCCATCACCTGGATCAACTGGAAGTTGCCATTGAGCTTCAAGATACGGTTGTTGCCGGTATCAGCGATGAAGATGTCCCCTGTCTCAGCCACCGCCAGATCTCGGGGTTCCCTGAGGGGGGTTGCTCCCAATGAGGAACCGTCGACCACAACGTCCAGGCTGTAAGCTTGGGCTGCGGGTACGGGGTTTCCGTAGTAGTCAAAAGTGTAGCTGGCCAAAGGAGCAGCTACAGCCACTGCACTTGCGCCAAATAGAAGCGCCAGAGCCAACAGACACCAGACCAAATTGCGCACACAGATACTGCACACTGCCTTCCCCCCTTCCCCTATTCTTTCAAGCCAGAGGTACCCATGGTTTGCACCACGCTACGCTGGTTGATCACAAACACCGTAACCGGAACTAGCATCATCACTAAAGCCACCGCAGCTCCAACCCCCGCCCGGGCAATACCGCCAGATACGATCTGGTTGAGTGCATAGGGCAGAGTTTTGAGATTCTCACTGTAGATAAAACTGCTCCCCGTATTCGCCCACAGACTCTGGAACGAAAGGATGATCAAGGTGAGCCAAGCTGGCCTGACCGTGGGCATGGCCACCTGCCAAAAGACCACAAACTCACTGGCCCCATCAATGCGGGCTGCTTCTAAGAGGCTGTCGGGGACCATTTGGTCCATGAATTGCTTCATCAAGAACAGTCCCAAGCTCGAAGCCCAGGCTGGCACTATAACGGCAGAATAGCTGTCGATCCAGCCTAAAAAGGAGATGGTGAGGTAATTGGGAATGGCCGTCACTTCTGGGGCAAACATCAAAGAAAGTACGATGAGACTAAAGATCACCCGGGAACCGGGAAAGCGATGCTTGCTAATGGCAAAGGCACAGAGGGAAGCAAGCAACACATGCCCCGCCGTTCCAAAAGCGGTGATAATCAAGGTATTCAAGAAATAGCGGGAGATGGGAACCCAAGAATCGGCCATAAGGACCGCGAGATCTTTGAAGTTATCCAGGGTTGGGTTACGCACGAAAAACCGCGGTGGAAAGAGAAACAGCTCATTTAGGGGTTTAAAGGCGCTGCCGATTACATAAACCATGGGTAATGCCATAAAGGCACCCAAGATCACTAGCATAACTAGTGCTGCAAAGTCGCCCCCTGGCGAACGGGTCACTCTCTTGCGATAAAGTGGCAGTTTCACAATCTTTCCTCCTTTCAGCCCTGAACACCTCAACCTCGACCTCTCGACCTCTAACCGATTTTCCCTAGGAGACGCTGGATAAGCTGCTGTGTTCCGACCATGATGATGAAGAGCAGAGTTGCCATGGCCGCTGCATAGCCCATTTCAAAACGGATATTTCCATAGTCCATAAGATGGGTAATTACAGTATGTCCCGCATAGTCGGTGCTAGGGAAACCCACCAGGGATACAATATTCTTTCCCGCCGCAAAGGACGAAGTAATGGACATGATGGCCCCGAACATAAGTTGAGGACGCATGGCGGGAAGGGTGATAAACCAAAGCTCTTGCCAGCGGTTCCCCACACCATCCAGGGCACCTGCCTCATACAGAGTTTCGTCAATGCCCTGGAGCCCAGCGATAAAGGCTAAAAACGATGTGCCCAAACTCATCCAGAGGGTTACCAAGATTGTCACCCACATCAAAGTATCGGGATTGGTGAGCCAGCGCACGGGCTCATAGATGATCCCCCAGCGTAGCAAAAGGCCATTGACCCAGCCATAAGCATCACCGCTAAACAGGATGGTCCAAATCATAAAGACATTGCCCGAAATGGACGGGGCGTAAAAGAGCAAGGTCAAGAACGTACGCACCGTGGGCCTTAGTTCGTGGATGAACCAGGCCAAAATCAGGCAGAGAAAATAGCTGACGGGACCAGTGATAGAAGCAAAGAGCATGGTGTTCTTAACAGCAATCAGAAAGATGTCATCGGCAAAGAGAAGCTTGATGTAGTTGTTCCAACCAACCCAGATGGGGGGCTGGAGCATATTGTAGGAAGTGAAACTAAGAACGATGGAAATAATAACTGGAATCACGGTGAACACCAGAAACAACAAGGCATAAGGGGTGGCAAAAAGGTAGGAGATGCGCCACTTCTTCCAAAAAGCTTCCCCTCTCACGGCCTGCTTCCCCCTTCCTCGTCTAACCCCAGCTCCGCCCGTTTCGAGCGGATTTCTTCATTCATCACCCGATTGTAATCCAGGAGAGTCTCCCGAATGGGGGCCTGTTTTTCCACAATGCGGCGAAAAGCGTTATCCAAGTGCCGACCCACCATGTAACCGCCGGGAACTTCTGGCACTCCCTGCACCCAAGAAAGCTGTTCTTCTAGCTTGCGGTAGTCTTCCAGCGGCCAGGGCAAGTTTCTTAACGTGGTAGGATTGGCCGTAGGATAGCGGGCGGCTTCACCCATGAGAGCTTCTAGATCTAGGGCATACCGGGTCTGGGTCTCGGCCTCGGACCACCATTTGAGAAACTCCCAGGAGGCCTCTGGATCCGAGGCGCTACTAAGGATTACACTGGCGGTACCGCTCGCGGGGACTGTGCGATCGATTATGCCATCGTCCCTCACAACTCCGGGCACGGGAGCAAACCCCCACTCACCCCTCAGCTCTGGGGCGAAGACAGTCAAGGTATTGTACAAGGTGTAAGGAGCGATGACCAAGGGCATTTCGCCGAGACGAAAACGGTTTTCCGCACTGTATTCCACCGGCAAATTATAGAGCTCATAGAGATCGGTCCAGAATTGAAAGGCTTCAAAGGCGGTCTGGGTGTAAAGATTGGTCTCTTCAGCGTCTTCCTGAAACAGGTCTACACCTTGCTGGTTGAGGAACATCAAAAAGGTTAACACTCCCTGGCTGGCCGAAAGACTGCCTCCTCCTGCAGGGGCTTCACCAATATTCCCTCCGACACTGCGATTGATCACCGTATAAGGCAGGCCAAAGTTCATGTTGTCTTTCTGAAGCTCGGGAATTATGTACAGTACCTCATCCCAGCTTTGGGGAACCTCAAGCCCGAGCTCGTTTAAGATATCCTGTCGATAAAAGAGCATGAAGAAGGGAAGCTGCTCAGGGAGGGCAAACACCCAGTCCCTGAAGGTAAAGGGTTCTAAAGCCGCAGGGTAAAAGCCCGCGGCCACCTGGGGAAAGTCCGAGAATTCGGTTAGATCTACCACCGCTTCACGGAGTCCAAAGTTCATAGGCTGGCTGGGATCCACTCCTAAAGCTACATCCGGTCCCCTACCGGCTAGGGTAGCCTGGAGCAGGATATTCATGTTTACCAATTCTAAGTCTACTCGAATCCCAGTTTGGGGAGTAAAACTGTCTTCAATAATGGTCTTGAGGGCCTGGGCCTGATCTCGCCCTGTACCAATCCAGACCTTAATGGTGCGCTCTCCGGAAGTTCCTGGGTTACGATCTCCTAGGGCGCTGTAGTCATGGGTAAAGGAGGAGGCAAGCTTGGAGCATTCGTGCCTCACAGTCTGCCACAAAGTAGGGCTGGCCTCAGGAAGCTCCACATCTGGGCTGGCCACAAGGAGATAGTCAATTTGCAGGGGTTGCTCCATAGTCTGCAAAATCCAGGTCCCCAGGGCACTGAGATTATCGCGATACTCCTCGAGGCGAACTTGTATAGATTCAGGCGTCGCTGCCATACTTTCTAGTTGTAAAGCCAGATTGCGAACGGTGAGCATATGGCCACCCCGCTGCTGGGTGCTCTCTTCCATGTGATCAGCAAGGTCGTGGAGGAGGGCTGCTTGTTCCGCCATGTGCACAAGGACTTCGGGAATACGCTCGGCTAATTGATAGTCACGCAAGGGATCGGGATCAGGAGAAATCACCATAATGATTCTCCGATAGATCGAATTGAGCTCATAGAGGCTGGTTTCCACCGCCTGGACTAAAGCAGCCTGATCTCCTAGGACAACTTCTAGGGTTAGTTCATGGCGGCCCTCGGTGAGGTAGATAAGGTACGGCTCATTTTGATGACCCAAGACCTGCATGTGATAATGGGTGGAATAGGGAAACTCGACTGCACAGAGTTCTGCAAAGGGTACTTCTCCGTCCATTAAGACCCGGCGATTGCTGGAGATGCCCCGGCGAATATTCTGTTTGGCCTTGAAGGCAATTGTATAAAGTCCGGATTTTGGAACGGTAAACTCCCAGGTAATCCACTGACCGGGCTGGTTAAAGCGCCATCCTCCAATGGAATTAAGGCGAATCTGGGCTGGATGGTAGGGTTCTATGGTGGGATCGCCAGTATCAGAAATGGCAAATAAGGTGGAATGGGAGCGGTAGAGTGCGTCTTCTCCCTGAATTTTTAGAAGGAAGCCGCGGGTTTCCTGGCTAGGCCAGCTCTCCTTCACTTCCTGGTACAAAGAGGGCTGGTTCACTTGACCGATCAGTAGCCTCTCAATTACGATGGGTTCTTGGTGAGCCATGAGACGAATTGCTGAGGGACCTTGGGGCAAGTAGAACAAGAATGGTTCTTGGGTATAGCCCCTAGAATCCACAAGAGGCTGGGTTCTCCCCCTAGGATACTCCACTGGTACCGGGCGAATCTCATTTCCCAGGCTGTCTTTAAGGGTAGGTCCTCCATCGCCAAAGGTGCGGTGAAAGATGAGATAGCGAGCCTCAGCAAAGGGACGTTCTCCGTTGATCAAGAGCTCCTGTTCCATACTGGCCCCGCGGCCTGGAGCTGCCAGATACACCAGGCTGATGTTGTATAGACCAGCCTCTGGCACATCGATCATCCATTGGATATAGCCTTCCTCTGCAATCAAAACGTTTCCATCAGCCAATTTAGAAGCATGATGGGCATTTGAGAAGTCACTGGCCAAAAGGGTAAGCTCTAGCTCTGGGCGGGGAGCTTGCGAAAAGCCTGCTAGATACTGGCGATAACCTAATTCACGGCATAAGACTACGCCTGGACACAGTACCAGTAGGACTAGGATCCATAATGTAAGCACTGTCAGACTCGGTGCAAAGCGTTTCACGAGTGTCCCTTCCTTTCCCAAAGTTCAGGTCTTCAAAAGATGATTTTGTCCATTTCAATCCCGGCCACACCGATAACCCTGTCGGCCCCGCCATAGTACACATAGAGAAAGTCGTCTTTGATCACCTGGCCGCAACTAAAGACAACATTGGGCACATGCCCTGCTTTTTCCCATGCCAGCTCAGGCCCGAAAATGGGCTCGGGCAGACGGCGCACCACTTTCGTTGGGTTCTCTCCATCTAGGAGGGCTGCTCCTAAACGATAGGTTTTCTGATCATCTACCGCATGATAAAGCATTAGGTAGCCTTGATGGGTCGCAATGGGTTGGCCAGCGAGGCCGATCTTATTCTCTTCCCACCCATTGGGAATGGTCTCCATGATAATCTGGTGGTCGTGCCACTCCTTGAGATTATCAGAAAAGGCGCACCAGATATGGGGTAGGCGGCGATGGAAAAGCATGTATTTGCCATTTATCTTGGTTTCTAGAAGGGCTGCATCCTTATTTGATTCATCAAGGACGATGCCGTGCCGTTTCCAGGTGCGCAAGTCCTGAGAGGAGGCCATGGCAATGCGATGATCGTCCCAGGATCTACCGCCAAAGGCGGTGTAGAGCATATAAAATGTATCGTCTAGTTTGCTAAGGCGTGGATCTTCTACACCCCAGGCTTCTTGATCCCCAATACCTGTGAAGATAGGGTCAGGGTCCCGTACAAAGTGGATTGCATCATCGCTCTGGGCGTAACCGAAGCTAGAGATGAATTTCTCTGTTGCTCGGGGCTCAGAATGGGCTAGACTAGCGAAGTCTCGATCCGAAGCCCGATAAACCATGCACACTTTCTCTTTGTGCATCGTGACCCCGCAATTGAATACTGCCCCGCTTTCCCAGGGACGTTCTGTTGGTTCCATGATGGGTGAAGGGGATAAACGCTGTAGTTTGAGCATCCATGTTCCTCCTACTGTAACTGTTTTACGGATCTGCGAATGATTAGCTCTGTTCCTAGGGTGATTCGCAAAGGTACATCGGCATCTCTGCCTTCTATGAGCTCATGCAATCTCCTGGCGGCCATGGCACCCATTTGGCGCTGATGAATATTGACGGTGGTCAGAGGAGGCGTGACATGCTCACTGAGCTCCACATTGTCAAAGCCAACTAGGGAGAGATCGTCTGGTACTCTTATGCCTGCAATCTCACACGCCTTTAAGACACCTACGGCCGTGCTATCATTGTCTGTGATCACTGCCGTTACCGGCATGCCCCGGTCCAGAAAAGCACGCAAACCTTCTTGCCCTTGCTCCACTTGGGGACCAGGTTCGCTGTGGAGCCAGGACCAGTCACGGCTATGGGTGATTCCGTTTTCCCTAAGAGCAGCTCGGTAACCGTCATATCTCTCCTGCAAAGAACGATGTGATAAGGGGCCACCAATGAATCCAATGCGCTCGTGGCCCTGGCTCACCAGATAATTGACCAGGCGCATGATTCCGCCCCGGTTGTCGGTCACCACACAATTTACGCTCATATCTGGTTCCCAATTATCCACTAGCACAACAGGAATCCCTTGAGCTTGGGCTTGGCGAGCGATC
Source organism: Bacillota bacterium (assembly GCA_012520355.1). Taxonomy (GTDB): domain Bacteria; phylum Bacillota; class Limnochordia; order Darwinibacteriales; family Darwinibacteriaceae; genus UBA5420. The sequence goes on from JAAYOK010000278.1 coordinate 8,511, forward strand.
TCGGGATACACGTCGGCTCCGACCAGAATCAGACCATCTAGTTGGCCAGTGTAATGCAGTTCCCACAGACTTGTGTCGTGGGGATTAGAGATGGTTTGAAAGAAGACTTTATACCCGTATTTTTGGCATTCGCTTTCTACACCCACCATAACGGTGCCATAAAAGGGGTCCGCAGGAAGAGACTGAAGCCGGGAGTTGAAAACAATACAGATGCTCTGATGTGCTTTTTCATTCCCGCTTGCTGGTTTGATCTCATATCCAAGTTCGCTGGCCTTTTCCAAGACCTGCCTTCGGGTTTGAGGGCTAACTCTGCCTTGGCCCGTTATAGCACGCGATACAGTAGTCACGGATACTCCCAATTCTTTTGAAATGTCTTTTAGGGTTACTCCCACGTTTCCGCCTCCTAAATCTTGTCTACCCCATAGCGACGATGTGACTTAGAACGCCCCAGTGTTCCTAGTGCTCTTTGCGCAATTTGCGCAATAGGCAACGAAGGAGCTTTGTTCTTGTGACCATTCTTCTGTACATGTTAGGTAATTCCTCCTTATTTTTTGCTTTTGTTGGGTTTTTCGCGTGTTTTAACCTTGAAATTGCACATTGCATGCGCAACTATGGCGCAATTTGTTGCGCAACCGTTGGAATATCGCGACAGTTCTCCCAGGGTACCATTACCCTTCCGCTGCCCCGAGACTCCGCGGAGGTCGTGATGTTTACCGGCAAAAAGAGACCCCTTTACCAAAAAGGCAAAGGGGATATATGGGAAATCTGGAAAACCTGGTGATGATCAATTTAGAGGAATTCTAAAAAGGGATCTGCCATATCTAGGTAATGGGCCTCTGCATCACTTATGCCGGCATAAAACGTTGCGCGCCCATCTGAGAGGCGCCGTAGGCCACCACTAAAGACCACATCCTCTAAATCTGGCCGTTTGCTGGGTCCATCTGGAAAATTGGCACGCGTGGCGATTAATCTCATGGGAGATGTCTCTACGTTGTCTGGATCGAGGCAGAAAACCATGGGATAGTAATGCCGTACGCCCTCATGGTCAAAGCAGGCGATGTGGCCCAGCACACCTAAGAGCCCGTTTTCTAGAAGATGGACCTCATTGGCCCCACCCCATTCTTCCCGCATAAACTGCTCCAGTAATGGGGCGTTATGGATGGCACTTAAAGTCAAGTGTTCTAGGGTTTCCACCACGGTAAAGCCAATTGTTCCTCGGCCACCTAGTTTTCCCTGGGGTCTCGTAAAGACTCCGATCTTACCGCTAGCCAATTCCACCACGCGAAGATCCTTCATCCCATCTGGGCCAGAAGCGAATTTCTTCAGAGCTGCCATAGTGGTGCCGCGATAAAGGTTAGTACGCCAACCTAGAGAGCCTGGAACGGAGGGATGGGGAAAGGTTTCTACACCACCGAAAATGAGTTCATCACCAATCCGCGTAACAAAAGGATCCTGTAAACGAAATACTGGTGTACCAGGGCGAGGAGACCAAATGCCATCTTTTTCTACGAAGAAGTACACCGCGGATTCTTCGCTGTCTCTGGCTTCGACTCGACCTGCTATAACCAATTCTTCTTGATCCCAGAAAGGAGCCGTGATGTTATAAACATCCCTATCTCCTATACCTGTAAATTGTAGCTTTCGCCCCTCTAGTTTCTGACCTTTTTGCTTGAATTCCTCCAAGAGGCTCCTACAGGACTGCCTCATCACTCCACCTCCAGATACACTGCTTTTGCTGCGACACCTTCTTTATGTGCACTCTATTTCCTCTATTGGGTGGACTGTCCCTAACATTTATCCCTTGATGGCACCGGCATGAAGCAATAGCCGAATAACATCCAGGTTGCTACTGAAACCTGCAGCAAATATCAAAACCGTCCCCCCGTCGAATGATCGTGCATGCACATCGGCGCCGGCATCGAGTAAGATTTGAGTTATTCCTGCATTTTCATTAAACCAAGCGGAATACGTTAATGCCGTCATATCTAAAGTGCCTTTGGCGTCAATCTCAGCGCCATTATCCAGCAAGAGTTCAATGATTTTTGGTTCGTTCGTAGTTCTGGCAGCCATGATTAATATAGTATTTCCCCCGCCGCTTCTCGCATTGAGATCAAACCCGTATTCCATGAAAGTCTCAAAAAACTCTGTCTTTGGATATCTTTCTAGGGCAAACAGCGGAGCACGGAAACTGTCTTTAGCGACATCTGCCCCATGGTCCAGCAGAACACGAACAACATCTGGATTTTCGTTAAACATTACGGCTAAATCTAAGGGTGTAAAGCGTCTGTCTGTTTCAGCTTGAATATCCGCACCATACTTTAGCAACAATTTAGTTACTTCGACATTCTCGTTACTGGCCGCTGCTAGCATCAGGGGCGTCCAACCTTCATCATTTCTGGCATTCACATCATAACCAGCATCGACAGCTCGTTGTAAGTCTTCAGGCGTACCCACCGTTGCACGGTGGAAAAGGTTGTAACTAAACTCTGCTCGACTCTCACAAGGGTAAACCAAAATCAATAATGCAAGCACCATGTGAGAAAAACGACGGAAATTCTTCAATTTCTTCATACTCACGCCTCCAAATAACTCATACTTTAGCGTGAACCGCTAAGAAGATTCGCCCTAATTCTTGTAAATAAGAGTGATTTTGCACACCTTGGAGAAGAGTGAATATCCCAGCTTTTACTGAGCAACATATTTGCTCGGATTTCCTCATGCAACTGGTCGCAACGGGCAATTAGTTTGCCAAGTGGGACAGTCTAATCCCATAGACGTACTAACCAACCGTTAGCCGTTCCACAAGTAGACATGCAAAGCTAACTTTTATGGATAACCATGCTACTATCCGCTTGTAACTAACCATACTTCCTTTTCGTCTCAATCAACCACTCCGGAAGCCGCTTATCTACCAAGGACATCACATGTTCCAGTCGGTTCCCTGCTGATTTATTCTTTGCTCCCTCATAGTCAACACTGCGTGATAGCTCATCAACATAGGGGATTACCTCTTCTCTTACTACCGAAAAGTGGTCTATTGATTTAGACAATATGTACTCATCTACACCCCAGTCCGCAGCGAATTCTCTTACTTCTTTAGCAACTTTCTGTAGTTTCCAAACCTCGAATGATTCATCGAAACTCAAGTCGCCCGATAGATTGCCGGGGACCAATTCGGTATCAACAAACTCCTTTAGAAGTTTTGCCTGTTCGGCTTCCCCCATGTCACTGAGTTCCTGGA
>JAAYOK010000279.1 GCA_012520355.1 Bacillota bacterium
CCGCCAAGCAATGCGTAAAAAAGCGGTGCGGTGATGGCATCGACAGTATTCTCTGCCACCGTTTCAATAGTAGCCCGCGCTAACTCATGACCATTTAGTTGCCTGGTATCTCGCCCCACAATCTGGCCAGTTAGTGTCTGAGCAAGGGGTATGTTGTTTTCATCAAGGGCCTTGGCAATTGGTAAAGCAGCCATAGCCAACCCTTTTTGGGCGATGGTGGTAGAAGCCAACCATATTGCAACTAGAGCACCAAAAAGAGGATGAATCCTGCGTGTAAGTGACACAGCTAGCCATGTGGTTATCCAAACCCCACCAACCGTCAAGAAGACCACAACTGCGCCTAGGATCTTCAAGCACAAAGGAGAGTAGGTAGGACGATATAATTTATTTTCCAGGTAAGTAATGAGCCGACCTTGCAAAATGACAGGATGAGTGATCCACTGGGGGTCACCCACAAGGCAGTCCACGAAAAGAGCTAAGGGTGCCAAAAACATATCAGCTTAGTCCCCCTAAACTCAAATTCTTAGAAAAGGGCTCCAGGTCAAGCTGATCGCGTATATGATCAGCTAAACGATCCCAGTCAGTGTTTTCTTCAAAAGAAAAAGCTTTTAGTAAGGGAATCACACCAAGAACTGGAACTCCTGTCAACTCTGTTAATATATCGGATCCTTCGGCAAAGCGAGTAGCATCGCCGCTAAATTTATTGATAATCAGCCCCTGAACCCTAGCACGCTCTCTGGGAAGTAATAGTTTCATTGTGCCATGGATATAAGCGAAAACACCACCCCAGTGAATATCCGCGACAAGAAAGACTGGCGCCTCTGCCAGCTCGGCTACAGCCATATTGGCTACATCATGGGAACGTAAATTGACTTCTGCGGGGCTTCCGGCCCCTTCTATGATCACAAGATCGTGGTTTGCTTTCAAGAAGTCCAGCGCGTCTTGAATACCTGCAAGGAGCCTGGGTTTATAAGCAATATACTCTTGCGCGGACATAACTCCCACAGACTGTCCATTGACAATCACTTCAGAATCAAGATCACTAACGGGTTTCAATAAAATAGGGTTCATTTCCACAACAGGCTCTACCTGCGCAGCCAATGCTTGGCGATATTGCACTCCGCTGATTTCTTGGTTTTGCCTAAGGCGCACTGTATCCGTACCCATATTCTGCGACTTAAAAGGAGCAACCCGATACCCCTCTTGAGAGAAAATTCGGCACAAAGCGGCTACAATCGTGCTTTTACCCACGGAAGAACCTGTACCTTGCAGCATGATAGCATGTCCCATTACTCCACCAGCCCCATCTTGGTATAAATGTATTCAAGGTCAAGATTCTCTCGAACCGTAGCTACAAATCCAGAAAAGTCGTTATCAGAAAACCTTTTTTCCTCCCCTAGCATCTCTGCCCCATCCTCCTCGGGCAAACCATGCTTTGCAACATGAGGGATGATTCCCACTACCGGAAGTCCAGTATATTCCGTAATAACCGTACAACCTGGTCGCAGAATCTCTATATCTCCTCTAAAC
>JAAYOK010000280.1 GCA_012520355.1 Bacillota bacterium
AGAGCTACCTACGATCCTTTGGTATGCGTTGTGAACTTACCACCTCCCCAGCCAGCGCAATTCGTATGCTCGAGGCTGCCGACGGAACGTTTGCCAAACCCTTCGATCTCCTCATCGTCGACTACGAGACTCCAGAAAAAGGCGGCTTTGACTTTGTGGACGCAATTGATCAAAATGTGAACATCGTGCAAAAACCAGAGTGCATCATGCTCCTTCCCATGATGCGTGTCGATCTCTTCGATGAACTGAGCAAGCACAAGATCGCGCTGGGGATTGGCAAACCCATCATTCCTTCGGTACTACTGAATGGGATCCTAGATATTTTTAACGTAAGGGCTGTGGGAGCCACCCGGGTTCTGGAAAAGGCAGAAGACGAGCTTGTCCCCCTGGAGCGTCATTACACTGTCTTGGTTGTGGAAGACAATAAGACCAACCAATTCATTGCCCAATCCTTACTGCAGCAGATTGGCATCGAAGCCATCTTAGCATCAGATGGACAAGAGGGCGTGGAGCTTTTCAAACAATACCAAGACCGGATTTCTCTGGTACTGATGGACCTGCACATGCCGGTGATGAACGGCTACGAAGCCGCCCGCTCCATTCGCAGTCTGCCTTCTGATGTACCCATGGTGGCCATGACAGCTGATGTGATTTTGGGGGTTAAGGAAGAATGTGAAGCCAATGGAATTCACCATTATCTCAGTAAGCCCTTCGAACCTAAACATTTTCTGCAAATGGTTCAATCCCTGGTTCTAGACTACGAACGAGCCAAAAAGGGAGAAACGGAAATTCTCGATGAAATGGCCGGTATCCAGAGTATGGGTGGCAATGGAGAACTCTACAAGCGTGTACTCCTAGAATACGCCAAGGAAAACCAAGAAACCCCAGACAAGCTCTCCCAGGCGGTGGCTGATGGGCGGTACGCGGATGCTGCTCAGCTCGTCCACAGAATCAAGAGTAGTTCAGGTAGCATCGGAGCTAAATCCTTATTTACCCTGGCCACCAGATTGCAGAATGCCTTAGACGAAAAACAAGACGAAGAAATCCGGGTCTTGACAAAGGACTTTGTCCACATCATGACTAAGCTATTAGCAGAGATCGCTACGAAGTAAGGAGACGAAGAAGCACCAAAGGAGGAACCTTGATGCTCACAAGAATCCTGGTCGTCGACGATTCCGCGTCCGATCGCCTGATTATCACAAGCATGTTACATGAATACGATGTTCACACCGCTTGTGACGGAGCGGAAGCTCTGCAAAGGCTAAGGGATGAGGATTTTGATCTGATGATCCTAGATTTGAATATGCCCGTGATGGATGGGTTCGCTGTCTTAGAAGCGTTGCAGGGGGAGGTCCCCTTTAAGAAGCCCCGCACAGTTATTCTCACCAACTACGATGAACTGGATAATGAAATCAGGGGCCTAAAACTAGGAGCGGTAGACTATATTCGTAAGCCCATCCATATGGATTCTCTCAAGACTAGAATCGAAGTTCATACGGAACTTCTGGTAACCTTAAGACTACTCCAACAGCGCGTCCAAGAACAAGCCATGACCCTGGAAACTGTCTTTGATAAGATGGCTGTGGGAGTTGCCATCTCCTTAGAGCAAATCCCCATGGGTCCTGGGGCCCATGACTTTACGGAAATCAATTCCGCCTTCCAAGAAATCACTGGATGGACCAAAGAAGAACTCGTCGAACTGGGGTGGGCTGCGATTACCCATCCCGATGATCTCCAAGCAGAGCAGAAACTCTATGAGCAACTCCAAGCGGGCGAAATCGATAGCTACACTTTGGACAAACGCTTGTTCAAACCAGATGGATCCATCGTCTGGGTCAATTTGATGATAACCTCCCTCGCCATGTCCCAGAAAAAACCCACTAGGCATGTGGCTATCGTGAAGGATATTACAGAGAGAAAAATCATGGAGGAAAAACTCATTGAAAGTGAACGTTCCAAATCAGTCCTCCTCTCCCACCTGCAAGGGATGGCCTACCGATGTAATTTCGATCGACACTGGACCATGCAATTTGTTTCATCAGGTTGCCTAGAATTAACCGGTTACCCCCCAGAAGCCCTCCTTGGCAACAAGGAAATGTCCTTTAACCAAATCATTACCCCAGAGTATCGAGAATCGCTCTGGGAACAATGGGAAGAAGTTATCTCGGAGCGCGTTCCATTTCGACGAGAGTATGAAATTATGACCGCAACTGGCCAGCGGAAGTGGGTATTCGAAATTGGCCAGGGGATTTATAGTGATGACAAGGTGGAAGCTCTAGAAGGGATCATCATCGACATCTCTGAGCGCAAACACATGGGAGACCAGCTTAGATACATTAATGACCATGATGCTCTGACCAAGCTTTTCAATCGTCGCTACCTGGAAAAGATACTGAGCCAAGACAGCAAGTTACCCTTGACCGAAAAAGCTGCCTTGATTAGTGTCAACTTAAGTGCCATGCATTCGTTAAATGTGACCTATGGCTTCCACTACGGTCAGGATCTCGTGCAAAAAATTGCCAAAGAGTTAGACAAACTCTCTAGTGATGAGTGTTCTGTTTTTAGTACCCATGAATACCGTTTTGCTTTTTATGTTAAAGGTTACAGGGATCGAAGTGATCTGCAAGGGTTATGTAATACCATAACAGATCTGCTCACCCCATTGCTCACTGTTGATCGGATCAACCTTGGTATTGGGGTTATCGAGCTTGACGAGGACAACCGGCACGATGTTGAGCTCTTACTTAAGGACCTTTTAATCACATCAGAAGAAGCGCTCCTCTTAGATGATGGCGAGAATCAAGTCTGCTTTTACAGTGAAGAACTTGAAAACCGAATCTTCCGGCGAGAAAGTCTACAACATGATCTTTCCAAGCTGGCAACAGGCGAAAGTGAAGAACGCTTGATTCTAGAGTTCCAGCCAATTGTAGACTTAAAGGAAAACCGCATCTGCGCCTTTGAGGCACTGGCAAGATATAATAGTGAGAGCCTGGGTCTTGTCTCACCCATGGAATTTATTCCCATCATTGAAAAGACCAAACACATTGTGCCCATTGGCAAAATCATCATGCGAAAAGCATGCGCCTTCCTAAAACATCTGTGTGCTGCAGGCTATGAAGACTTGACTGTAACCATCAATGTCTCCGTCATTCAGCTCCTCAGTAAAGGATTTGTGGACGATCTGCTGGCAACCATCCTGAGTATGCAGGTTGATCCGAGCCACATCGTAATTGAGCTTACCGAGTCAGCCTTTTCATCGAACTTCTCTGAGATCAACCAGATCCTTGGGCAACTAAGCGATTTAGGCATCCGAACTGCCATCGATGACTTTGGAACAGGCTACTCTTCCCTGTCAAGAGAAAGGGAGCTAAATGTGAATTGCCTGAAGATTGATAAGTCCTTTATTGATCGGCTCATGTACTTTGAGGAAGACGAAACGATCACCAGTGAAATCATTACCATCGCCCATAAGCTCGGACACGTGGCCGTGGCCGAGGGTGTTGAACACCAAAGACAACTGGAGTATCTCAGAACCCATGGATGTGACAGGGCGCAAGGTTATCTCATCAGCAAACCCCTTGATGAACAAGCAGCCCTCGACTTCTTGGAGCGTCACAATTGAAAGAGCAGTCAAACAGCAAGATAAGAAAGCCATGGAAGGTCCAAAAAAAAGGTGCAAACTCCCTCAGGAGAAGTGCACCTTTTACTTTTCTGCTGTCTTAAGGAACTTGGTTTTGCATATCGGTTGGGGGTCGACTGTTACTCTGAGCCTGTTCCAAAGCGTCCTTGGCTGTCTGTTTGAAGCGCTCCCAGGTCTGGGTAGCCCCTGTTATGACATCCACTTTCTCTGGATCCTGCGTTTCTATAAGCTGCTCTTCGTACCGATCTTCCGACTCAGGACCAAGAGGATAGGGGTAGTCTTCACCCTTGGGTGTACCTTCTTGATCCTTCTCATCATAGGTTACTTCTGCAATTCGAGCGTCTCGAATCACAATTTCGATCTCACCATGATAACCATGGTCGTCGGCTTCCGTTCGGGCTGTATAGGTCCCGTCTTTCCACTCTGAATCTGCGTTCATGTCATCCGGGGTTTCGGTTGGCATCTGTGGCTGAGTCGGCTGGATGGCTGGTGGCCTTGATTGATCCCCCGCTTCAGCTTTGCGCAAAGCATCTCGGCTCGCCTCAACAAAGCGATCATGGGTCTGGGTTGCTCCACTAATGTTGTCGACTCCATCTGGATCTTGAGACTGAACAAGACGCTGTTCAAACTCATCATGTGATTCGGGTCCGAGTCGGTACGGATAGTTTTCATCCTTACGATTTCCTTGCTGGTCCATCTCTTCGTAGTTGGCCTCAGTTATTTTCCCATCCTTAACCATTAACTCAATTTCCCCAAAATAGCCCCGTTCATCGGGACTGGATCGACCAACATATGTTCCATCTTGCCACTGGGGTCCCTCTTGACGCTGAGCATTAATATACATGGCTATGCCGAGCACGACCAATAGCAAAATCACTATACCTACTGTCCTGTTCACGCATCGTCCCTCCTTGTCAATAATATGAGTGAAAAGAGGGCTTCTTATGCAAAAAGAGTTCAGCCTGAGCTGAACTCTTTTTCTCGTCATAATTGGTACCCCCAAGGGGATTTGAACCCCTGTCTTCGCCGTGAGAGGGCGATGTCCTAGGCCACTAGACGATGGGGGCAAAACTGGTGAGCCATCCGCGACTCGAACGCGGGACTCCCTGATTAAAAGTCAGGTGCTCTACCGACTGAGCTAATGGCTCGTTTTCGCCACAAGTGCTATGATAGACCACATTCTTCTGATTGTCAAGGGTCTAAGGCTAAATTTTGCCTCTAGGATCCTGGGATCCTGTGGAGATATAACTCCTTAGTCCAAGACGCCACAGGGCATAAGCCGGCAAGGCAAAAAGCAGGCCTCCTAAGGGTGCGAACTCCAAGCCCTCCAGGGTAAAAAACGAGATTCCAGCATAGATCAAGAAAAGGCAGAAAAAGACCAGAGAACAGAGACGACCATCAGAACCAAGGTGAAAATCTTGTCCCATGTCCACAAGACACCGCTATGTGGTAAAGAATACTCTCTGGAGAAAAGGGCTTTTACCGCCTCTACCAGACCGGCTTGACGCTGAGCGACGCGAAAGGTTTTGTTCAAATTCTCTACCTGAATCATC
>JAAYOK010000281.1 GCA_012520355.1 Bacillota bacterium
AACGGCCCCGAGGCTGCGGCAGCCTTCGGCCAAGCCTTAATCGATTTACTCAGCTAGGAAACCTGCTTGGCGCAGAGCAGCCAGAATCTGCTCCATCACTTCACTGGTGGGGGCTGCTAGGCGATGCAGATGAAAGCCATCGGTTAAAACCAGAAGGGGCTCCGCTTGGAGCTCCTTCATTTTTTCGATAAACTGGGCCACATCAGCCTGACTCGCCAGCTGCAAGTTGGCTGTGATCTCCCCATACAAAGGATGTTCCACCGTCACATCAAGGACAGTACCGCCTAAACCCACAATGAGCTTAAGTTCCTGGGCTAAATCCTCGTCAGAACTCCCATGGCGAACGGCTACGGTACGTTCCAGGCCAGACCTCGCCTGACGATACAAAAGATAACCCCGGGGGGTGGCAATAATCTCCTCACCCCGGGCCCTCAGTACGGCCACATCCCCTACAATAATCTGCCTAGTCACCCCAAAAAGGGCACTCAAATGAGAGCCCGTCAGAGGACCTTCAGCCTCAGCTAAGAGGGCTAAAATCTCATTTCTACGTTCATCTTGGGTCATCAGGGGTCCCCCTTGCCAGCTGGCACCAGCTGGTGTATGATACAGGTGTATATACACCTGGTGATTGCGTGACAATCACCCAATTGAGGAGTGAATTTGATGCGCATGACAATGAAAGAACTACTCTATGGCGCTTTACTCACCGCGCTGGCCCTGCTGATTCCCCTAGCCTTCCAAGGCTGGTTACAGGTGGCCATTCCACCTTTTTCCGCAACCCTCGCCAGTCACTTACCTTCCATGCTGGCCATCACCATTAGTCCTTGGGTAGCCGTTTTGGTGGGCTTAGGCTCGAGTTTCGGCTTTTTTGTCACCTTAGGGCCCATCGTGGCTCTCAGAGCTCTAACCCATGCCCTCTTTGCTGCCATTGGGGCTCGCCTCTACCAAAGAGGATTTTCTCTCTGGCAGGTACTTTTAATCACCTTGCCCATCCACGCCTTAGCCGAGGCCGCGGTAGTGCTGGTCTTTGGTTTCAGCCTCTACCAAGGGCTCGTCGTCATTGGGCTCGGCACCGCCCTTCATCATGTGGCAGATAGCGCCATCACCCTCTCGGTTTATAAATCTCTAACGAAGGCAGGCGTTCCCCTAGGAACTAGAAGAAAAAGCCCGGTGAGCGCTGGCTAGAGAGTCAATAATGTTCAAGTTTTGTGGACACAGGGCTTCGCATTGCCCACAAGCAATGCAGCGACCAGCGTCTTCTTCCTTCTTCACTAGACCATCATACAGCCAGCGGCTACCGTCAATATTATTGTAGATACTGGCATCATTAAAGATACTAAAGACCCGGGGAATATTCACCTGTTCGGGGCAGGGCAAACAATACTTGCAGTCGGTACACAAGACCTGGATCCGCTCGGTATAGATGTCCCTGGCCTTTTTAAAGAGGACAAGTTCCTCCTTGGTCAAAGCATTGGCCTGAGCTTCGCCCAAAACCCGTAGATTTTCCTCCACCTCTTCTGCTAAGCCCATGCCGCTTAGGATCAAGGAAACTTCAGGATGATTTGCCACCCAGCGGAAAGCCCATTCTGCTGGACTCCGCTTCACATCCGCCGACGCAAAAACAGCCTCAACCTCAGGGGGAACATTCCGTACCAAACGGCCACCCCTGAGGGGCTCCATAATAATGACCCCGAGGCCCTTAGAGGCCGCATACTTCAATCCCGCTAGACCCGCCTGGTAGTTTTCATCCATATAATTGAACTGAATTTGGCAAAAATCCCAAGGGTAGGCATCCACGATCTCCCGAAAGACCGGGAGCTCATCATGGAAGGAAAAACCTACATACTTGATGAAACCCTCCGCCTGCCATTTTTCCAAATGCTCCAACGCTTCGTATTGAACCGCCTTTTCCCAAGACTCCTTGTTCAAGGAATGAAGTAAGTAAAAGTCCACTTGTTCGACGCCTAAACGATCCAGTTGTTCCCGGAACAGGCGTTCACAATCTTCCACGGAGTTCACGGCCCAGACTGGCAGTTTTGTGGCAATATGTACTTTTTCCCGGTACCCATCTTGGACAACCCGTCCCACAAACGCTTCACTCTTACCGCCATGATAATTATAGGCGGTGTCTAAGTAGTTCACCCCTGCATCAATCGCTTGGCGAACCAGAGGAATCGCCTTTTCATCATCAATTTCACCGTCAGGCAAAGTGGGCAAGCGCATACAACCAAAGCCTAGCAAGCTCACTTCTTCCCCGGTTTTTCCCATCATTCTCTTTTGCAATGTCACCACCCCTTGTTGTCATATTCGTAGCCACGCACCTATTTCCTGCCACGACAAAAAAACAGGAGATAGGAGGCAAACCCCGAATCACTCTAGAGAAGTCAAGGAGGATAGAAACCATGATCAACCAATACATACTAAGTGTAGGAGCCTTCCTCGCGGGGATCCTCATCACCTATGCCTTCATGATTAAGAGGCAAAGTCGCCTCCAGGCCAAACTGGATTTGGTGGAACAGGCAAGAGCGGAAGAAAGGCAGTATCGAAGCGAGGTGGAAGCTAATTTCCAGGCAGCCTTTCAAAACCTGGCCCAGGACATCTTAGATACCAAGGCCCAGAGTTTAACCCATACGAACCAAGAGCAAGTCCAAAGTCTCTTGGAACCCTTGCGCCATCGCCTCCTGGAATTCCAAGAACAGGTGGAAAGGACCCACCGGGAGAGCATGATCAAAATCGGTTCCTTAGAGCAAGTGGGGCTTACCATGTCGGCGGAAGCAAAGCGCTTAGCCACCGCCCTTAAGGGAGAGGTGAAGACCCAAGGTGACTGGGGCGAAATGATTCTCACCCGCATCTTAGAAGCATCAGGCCTCAGGGAAGGCCATGAGTTTACCCTCCAAGGTGAGGGTTTAGATTTTCGCAGCGAGGGGGGTGCAAAACTTCGCCCTGATGTAGTGATCTTGCTGCCGGAAAAGCGCCATCTGATTGTGGATGCCAAAGTCTCCTTAGTGGCCTACGACCGCTACCTGGCAACCGAAGATCGTGCGGAACAAGAGCTTTACCAAAAGGATCTGATCCGCTCCATCAAGGCCCATGTAGAAGGACTAAAGAGCCGCTCTTACCAAAAGCAAAAGGGCATCCAATCGCCAGACTTTGTCCTCCTCTTTATGCCCTTAGAACCAGCCTATGCCCTCGCCCTTCAGGGGGATCCCGATCTCTTTCAATATGCCTGGGACCGTAAGGTTGTGATTACAACACCCACTACTTTCATGGCCACCCTCTGGATTATCGCCAATATTTGGCAACAAGAACAGCAAACGGCCAATGCCTTAGAAATCGCCCGGCAAGGGGGCGCCCTTTATGATAAGTTTGTGGGCTTCGTTGATTCCCTCTCAGACTTAGGCAGGCTCTTGGACCGTTCCCAAACAGCCTATGAGCAGGCCTTAAATCAATTAAAAAACGGCCGGGGTAATTTAATCACCCGGGCCGAAAACCTACGTTCATTAGGGGTCAATACCACGAAAGCGTTAGACGCCCAGCTGGTACAGGCAGCGGCAGAGGAAGACGACGGTTACACCTCCGCCTAATTCCCCTCCCTTAAAGTCAAGTGGATGAGGGACTCTCCATCCTCTATAACAGTAACAGTACTCTGACCTGATGTGTAATCATGTGCACCGCCCCCTAAATTCACCCAAGCCTCCACAGCATAGTCGCCGGGAGGTAGCACCAAACGTTTCTTGGTCCCCTTTAAGGGGACTTTTTCTTGGACAGAATTCCCGTTAGCATCCTGAATTGTCAGTACAAAATCGGTGATGCCCAAAACTGCCCAGTGGGCATTGACAAGGCCATGGCCATGTTCTTCGTCCCAGCCAGATTCACCAAGATCCATGGCACTGGTGGTCAAAACATTCCGCACCTCCCCAGGTGGTATACCTTGACTCAGCATCAAGCCCGCCACCCCCGAAACCAAGGCAGTGGCAAAGGACGTACCATCCTTAAAGCTCGGGGGCGCAACCAAATCTAAGCCCTCGCCATAGTGTGAATAGGCAGCCCTCTGCGGCGGATTGAATCTCTCAATCGCGCCAACTCCCAATACTTCAGGTAAGGCCGCTGGATAAAAGACACCTGGCGACCACACCCCACTTACGGTATTCCCTGAAGCCGCGATAAGCAAGATATCCGTTTCTCTCCGAATCCGCTCAATGGCTTTGGCCACATCAGAAGGTGGCATTTGACCCTTAGCTCCTAAGGAAAGATTGAT
>JAAYOK010000040.1 GCA_012520355.1 Bacillota bacterium
AGCCTGGGGAACACCGGGGAAGACAATCAGCTCCTCTTTGTTATTGGGGGGCCTGTTGCCAAAGGATTGATTCAGTACACCATCGCGGTCTAAAAAGACCGCCTTTTTCTTTTCTGTCATTAAATCCTCCTTATGTTTGAGAAAACAGCCCAGGAGCAGTCCTGGGCTGTTGGTGAAATCGGCTAATTCTTAGTAGCGCTGGGAGAGCATCTCGTCGATGGCTTCTTCCACCAGCATCTGGGCCTCGTCCAAAACGAGATCCATGGGCTCACCCAAGAAAACACGTTCCACTGCGGTGCCAATCGCGTTCCGGGCTTCTTCCCAGGCGGCAATGGTTGGTTGCCAGTATCCATACTCGAAGGCATCGAGGTTGGCTACAGCGGCCTTATGGGGGTTATCCTGGAGGAACTGCTGGTACTCTGGGGAGTTTAGGCCAGAGTAGGTCACAGGGAGATAACCTGTCTTAATGGCAAAATAGACGGTGTTTTCTGTGTTGGTGAGGAACTTGACAAACTTACCAGCTGCAGCCCTTTCCTCTTCGGTGGCGGAGGCAAAGAGGGCGATATTGGTTCCCATAAAGGGGGCACCAGGTCTGACGCCAGCTGGAATTGGTGCTGTGCTAAATTGGAACTTGTCGCCTACGGAGTTTTCCACGTGGGGCATTCCAGCGGAAGAACCAATATACATGGCAATCATTTGGTCGCCAAAGGCTTCATTTTCGTAGCCATCGATGAGGAGTGCCGAACCATCATCGAGCATGCCAATCATCAGTTCTAAGGCTGCTTTGCCTTCTGGACTGTTAAAGGTGACATTCAGATCTTGATCCAAGAAGTCGCCACCGCCCACATACAAGAAGGCGTGGAAGAGCTCGAGGGTTGGGCGGATACCGAAGCCTTTGGTCGCTCCATTGGTCTGAGCAGCGATGTCTTTGGAGATCTGGAGGAACTCCTCTACTGTCTGAGGCGGAT
This sequence comes from Bacillota bacterium, assembly GCA_012520355.1. GTDB lineage: Bacteria > Bacillota > Limnochordia > Darwinibacteriales > Darwinibacteriaceae > UBA5420. The sequence continues at coordinate 969 of JAAYOK010000040.1, forward strand.
TGGGAATCATGTCCGCGTGATAGAAGAGAACCCAGTTACTCTTATTATAAGGAATGGTGTAAAGCTCGCCATCCCAGGTGTTCATGCCGCGGAACACTTCAACATAATCATTAAACTCTGCCTCAGAAAGGTCCATGTAATGGGACAAAGGAACCAAGACTCCATGGCGGAAAAAGGCGTCTGTCCAGTTTTCGTAGACCTGGGCAATGGTTGGGGTTGTCCGGGCCGAGAGGGAAGCTACGAGCTTGGTGTTTAAGTCGCCGTAACGTCCTTGGTAAATGGATTCTACAACGATATCAGGGTTCTGGGCGTTAAACTCGGCTGTGAGATGATCAATGGCGTTGCCAAGTTCACCACTCATGGCATGCCAGAAGGTAATCTGGGTTTGAGCCATGGCGCTTGCGCTGAGGGCTAGACACAAAACTAGAGTCATAATCAATAAGGTTTTCGAACGCATGATGACACTCTCCTTTAGATACTGTTGTTCCTGCTCCAAGCCAACACAAATCTCCGTTTTCCTTGCACACCTCCCTTAACCCTTTAACCCGGTACGGGCAATACCTTGGATGAACTGCTTTTGAAGGACCAAAAAGAGTAGCAAAATCGGTGCCATGGCAAAGGTAGAAGCAGCCATCAGGTAGTTGTAATAGGAGCCCACATCACTGACAAAGTAGGTGAGCCCTACGGGAATTGTCCGCATAGTGGGTGTATTGGTCATAATCAAAACCCATAAGAAAGAGTTCCAGCTTCCGATAAACTTAAAGAGCATCACTGTAACTAGGGCCGGTTTCGAGAGGGGAAGCATCACTTGGATTAAGTACTTAAACTTGCTACAACCATCAAGGACAGCTGCTTCAAAAAGTTCATGGGGGACAGTTAAGAAGAACTGTCGGAGTAAGAAGATACTAAAGACGCTCACCGTCCAGGGCACAATCAAGGCCGCGTAGGTATCGATCCAGCCGAAGTTGACCATAGTGATATAGTTGGGAATGAGCATCACTTCCCCTGGAATCATCATGGTACCTAAAAAGAGCAAAAACAAGAAGCGCTTACCAAAGAATTCAAACTTAGCAAAGGCATAGGCGGCTAAGGAGCTAAAGATCACATCCAGGCTCATGACGGCGAAGGCGATGAGGAAACTATTTTTGAAATAGACATCAAAAGGCGCCGCCTCCCAGGCAATCTTATAATTCTGCCATTGGGGCACCTTAGGGAGCCACTGGATGGTCCGTAGCGTGATTTCATCTGGGGCCTTAATGGAACTCGTCAGCATCCAGATAAAGGGTAACATCATAATGATGGCTCCGGCAAAAAGTCCGAGGTAGAGAAATCCCTTGGCTGTTCCCCGACGGAACCGGTACGACAAGGTTGACTGTTCTGCTCTCATAGCTATACCCTCCTTAAGACCCATAATGTACTCTTCGCTTCGATGCTCTCATCTGGATGAGGGTAAAGACGAAGATAATGGCGAATAAGAGATAGGCTGCCGCAGAGGCATAACCCATGCGGTAGCGCTCAAAGGCGTTTCGGTAGACATAGTAAACAATGGTCATCCCGCTATTAACAGGTCCAGGACGACCTGTGTAAAGTACGTAGACTTCTGTAAAGAGCTTGAAGGCCCCAATGATGGAAATAATGGAGATGAAAAAGGTGGTGGGGGAGATCAAGGGGATGGTGATCTTCCAAAAACTCTGCCAAGAGTTGGCCCCATCCACTTCCGCGGCTTCATACAGGTCCCGGGGAATGTTCTGCAGCCCGGCCAGGAAAATAATCATGTTATAACCCAGGGATTGCCAAACCGCAATAATGACCAGATTGATGATGGTCCAGCGTGGTTCCATCAACCAGTTGGGATTTGTAAACTGCCAGACTTCCGTGAGCTGGCCGAAACTTACAAATTCTACAACCTTGTTTACCACACCCGCTAGTCCAGCTAACATCATATTTAAAAGTCCATAGTGCTGGTTATAAATCCAGCGCCAAACCATAGAGATGGCTACAGAGGAGGTCACCCAGGGTAGGAAATACGCCACCCGTAAGGGTCCGCGCAAGCGGATCTTGGAGTTCAGTAACACCGCCACAATGAGTCCGAGGCCAATGGACAGGGGTACATAGCCCACCACATAGCGGAGTGTGTTGGTGATGGAGGTCCGGAAGACGGGATCTGCGATAATTTTCTCATAGTTCTCCAGCCCCACAAAATACTGTTGACTCCGGAGCAAGCTCCAGTCAAAGAAGCTCATGTAGACCGATTTCACAACGGGGTAGAAACTAAACATCCCTAAGACGAGGAAGGCCGGTAACAAATATAGGTAAGCCTCTAGGGTATCTTTCCAATACTTCTTGGATTTTATTAGCATTTGGTGGCCACCCTTCTAAATCTTGTCCTGCCAACTAGCAGGAATTCCGCCTGACCTTTACGAAAAAGGTTGGTACTAATTTCTTTCGCTTAACAGAACGAAAAACCTCTTGTTATTGGGTAAACTTCGTCAATTTTAAGGAGGAGCAGAAATGGAACGAAAACCGTGGGGAACTTTGCAAGGGCAAGAGATTGAACGTTTCACCCTAGATCTGGGGGGAGGCGCCCGAGCAGAAATCACAAACTTTGGCGGCGCCTTGGTACGCCTCTTTGTACCTGATCGAGAGGGTAACTTGGACAATGTAGTTCTCGGCTACGAAAACCTAGAAGAATATGTGGCTTGTACTCAGTCGATGGGCATCTTAGTTGGCCGCCATGCTAATCGCATTGAAGATGCCAAGTTTACCTTAGGAGATACCACGTACCAACTAGCGGCAAATGACGGCCGAAACCATCTCCACGGCGGACCAGGCGGGTTTGGTAAGGTGATCTGGGAACCAGAGATCGTGGAAACCGAGTTTGGTTCTGCCCTGAAACTGAGCTATCTCAGCCCCGACGGTGAAGAGGGGTATCCTGGGAATCTCCAGGTGGAGGTGACCTATTCGCCAGCACCGGGCCAGGGTGGTTTGTGTATCCACTACGTAGCCACCTCCGATCAGACCACGGTTGTGAACTTGACGAACCACGCCTACTTTGACCTCACAGGGGGAAGTGGGTCCATTCTTGATCACAAACTGCAGCTCGATGCCGACTTCTTTACTCCCATTAACTCGGAAGGTATACCAACGGGGGAAATTCACAAGGTAGCAGGAACCCCCTTGGACTTTCGCAAGATGACCCCCATGGGTCAAGGCATTGATGCAGACCATGAGCAGATTCGGGCGGGGAAAGGTTATGACCATAACTGGATCATCAATGGCCTTGAAGACGGTTTGAAGCGGGCGGCCCGAGTCGAAGAACCGACCACGGGACGGATGATGGAAGTCTGGACCACGAAACCGGGTATCCAGTTTTATAGTGGGAACTTCTTAAAGGGTGAACCCCATGCCTATCGCTCCGGCTTCTGCCTGGAGACACAGTTCTTCCCCAATAGTCTCCGTTTTGCCCATTTCCCCCGGGCCATTTTGCCCGCGGGAGAACGCTATGAACATACTACCATCTATGATTTTCTTCAAGCACGATGACTCGCAAAGGAGGCAGGAAAGTGCAATTGCAGTTTCTCGGGGCAGCGGAAACAACGAGTGGCGCTTGCTACCTATTGCGCGTTGGTGGACGGCAGATCCTCGTTGACTGCGGCCTCTTTCACGGACCGGAAGAACTGAAACAAAGAAACTATGGCGACTTTCCCTTTGAACCAAGGGAGATCGATGCGGTCTTGCTCACCCACGCCCATATCGACCACAGTGGCCTTCTGCCCAAGCTTGTTAAACACGGCTTTACCGGCCCCATTTATGCCACAGCGGTTACCTGTGACCTATGTTCCATCATGCTCGCGGATTCTGGGTTTATTCAAGAGGCAGAGGTGGAGCGGAAGAATCGCAAGAGGATCAGACGGGGCCAAGAGCTCCTGACACCCATTTATACGGCGCAAGATGCCGCGGATGCTATGAATCAGTTTAGGCGGATGGTTTACGATGAGGAAGTGGAAATTTTCCCCGATCTCCGGGTGCGTTTTCGTGATGCAGGCCATATCTTAGGTGCAGCCATTGTGGAGCTCTGGGTGACAGAAGGAGGAAAAACAACCAAGTTTGTCTTCTCCGGCGACTTGGGTAATTTGGACCAGCCCATTATTCAAGACCCTACCTTTATTACAGAGGCCGATGTTCTGGTGGTTGAAGCTACCTATGGCACCCGGGCCCACGAAAACCGAGACGACCGCATGGAGCGTTTGGCTGAAGTGGTGAATTCCACCATGGAGCGGGGAGGAAATCTCTTGATCCCCGCCTTCGCCCTAGGCCGTACCCAGGACTTACTCTATAGTCTACGCGTCTTACAAGATGAGGGCCGGATTCCAAACCTAAATATCTATATTGATAGCCCCCTGGCTACCAAGGCCACGGAAGTCTTTCAGCAACATGCCCGGGTCTTTGACTATGAGACCCGCACCATGATCAAGGACGGGCGCTCTCCCTTTGCCGCACCCCATGTTCATTATACGGAGACGGTGGAAGAATCCATGCGGCTCAATTCGGTCAGTGGAGGCCTGGTCATTATCTCAGCGAGCGGCATGGCCGACGCGGGGCGAATTAAGCATCATCTGAAACATAATCTCTGGCGCAAACAGGCCACCGTGCTCTTAGTGGGCTATCAAGCCCAAGGCACCTTGGGCCGCCGTTTACAAGATGGGGCGAAAGAAGTGCGCATCCACGGTGAGCTGGTGAAAGTGGAGGCCCAGATCGAGACCATCTCAGGTTTTTCCGCCCACGCGGATCAAGGGGCCCTCCTCCAATGGTTACGCCGTTTCCGCCATATCGGGCAGGTCTTTGTCACCCATGGGGAAAAAGAGAGTTGCCATGGATTTGCCGAAGTGATCCGGGAGGAACTGAAGGTACCAGTCGTGGTTCCCAAACTCGATGAGAGTTTTGTGATTCAAGGGGGAAGCACCATCAGTGCCTGGGACAACCAATACCAAGACTTGGCCATACCTGATGCCTTTGCCGGTGTTTTGCAGGTGGCCAAAGGGGCCGAAATCGAACTCCGGGCCGTCTATGGACTGGCCCAGAGGCGCTTTCGTATTGACAATCATTTCTATACCCTCTTCAATGTGGGAACCGCCCGGCAATTCTTTGCCAAACTGGCCCTCGCCAGACTGATAGCCCAAGGTAAGCTGGCTAAAGGTGTTCTTCTGGCACCAGGTCCAAGTCCCGATTGGGAAGAGGTCTTAAGCGAATCGGTGCCCGATACTTCTTACGTTGACGTTGTAACCAGGGAAGCGTTGGCACCGGCGGGGATGGTCCAATCAGCGTACTACTATCTGGATCAAATTCCCTCCACCGCCGCGACAGGTTATACGACCACAAAGCAAGGTCATGACGTGGAAAATGTCTACGCCATCTTGGCTGAGGGTCTTAAACCGCAGCTCTTTACCACCGCCCATGATCTGAAGCGCCTCTGGCAGACCCTGGCTAAGGGCGAGTTTCTGGCAGAAAGCGTGGTCAAAACGCTCCTAAGCCAATACCTGGAAGAGAGTCTCTATGTGGTGGAAGGAACCGGACCCGGTATTCATGTTCTGTTCGGGGCTTCTTTTGAGGAAGAACGCTCCTTTGCAGTTTTAAGTAATGGGGAAGTGGGAGTGCGCAGTCTATTCCAGCAACTTTTTGATTTGGCAAGTAAGGTTAGGTGAGTGTATGGCAGTTGTTTTAGGTAATGATTGGGACGAGCTATTGGCCCCTGAGTTTGACTGTGAGTATTATCAGAATTTGAGGCGTTTCCTCATTGAAGAATATAGGAACCATACAGTCTATCCCGACATGTATGAGATTTTCACTGCCCTCAAACGGTCGTCCTATGCTAAGACCAAGGTCGTTCTTTTAGGTCAGGATCCCTACCATGGGCCAGGCCAAGCCCATGGCTTAGCCTTTTCGGTCAAAAAGGGTGTGCCCAAACCGCCTTCCTTACAGAATATCTTTAAGGAATTGGCAAGCGATTTGAAGCTCCCCATTCCGGAGCATGGTTGTCTAGAGTCCTGGGCCGACCAAGGTGTCTTGCTCTTAAACACCACCTTGACGGTGCGGCAGGGACAGGCTGGTTCCCACCAAAGAAGAGGCTGGGAGCAGTTTACCGATGCAGTTTTAAGGCACCTCAGTGCCAAAGAGACGCCCCTGGTCTTTCTACTCTGGGGTCGCCATGCCCAGAGTAAGGACTCTCTGATAAAAGGTAAGCACCATCTGGTGCTAAAAACGGTCCATCCCAGTCCCCTTTCGGCCCATCGGGGCTTCTTTGGCTGTGCCCATTTTTCCAAGGCCAATCAATTTCTCCAAGCTTCTGGGCAAGAACCGGTGGATTGGCAGGTCTCGGTATGACAAGGCGTCTTCTTGTTTTTGTTCTCCTCCTGAGCCTGTCTTTCACTGGCTGTCTGTGGGTGCGCCGGGATAATGGGCTCACCACCATCCACCTTCAGGGAGAAGAAGCTGCAAGCTACGAACTACTCTTCAGAGGTGAGAAAGCCACGTACCTCGTGGATTTAGGTCCAAACACCAGCATTACACTACCCTTGGAGCGAGGTCTTTGGCAGATGCAAGCCTTTGCCAGAAATACCTCGGGTCAAATTACAGCCCAAAGCCAAGGGGTTCAGGTGCAAGGTGGGCGCCAAACGATTCTCTCGCCTACCCTTTGGCAAACGGACCAGGTAACCACAGATGTTCGCTGCAAAGAGGTCAGTCATATCTGGAATCTGAAAGGTCAAATCGAACTAAGCTGGGAACCTCTAGAAGTGCAGACCGGGACCATTGAAGTCTGGAAGCGTCCCCGCTCCAGCCCCTTCTGGCAGAGACTTCAAGTTCTCCCGGCTGAGGCAGCTTCCTTGCTCGATGACGATCTAGAGGCCCGGGACTACCTATATGCCCTGCGCTACCGCCCGGCCACCCCAGAGGTCTTGGCGAGCCCCCTTGTCCTCAGCCAAGGATCGAATCTCGGGGTCTTAGAGGTAACCTGGGATTTTGCCCATATCTATCCGGCCCTTTCCACCTTGCTGGCTCCCATGAGTTTCCCCAGGGAGCAAGAAAGGGAAGAGGTCTTTACCGATCTGATCGCCCATTTCCACACAGAGTCCGCGTATGAGGAGCGGGAAACCCTCTTACAATCCCTCGGACTGATACCTATCAGAGAGATCCCTGCCATTTTAGCGGTGGTGGTGAAGCCAGGGGAAGGGAGCGAAAAGACGCTTTTCGAGTGGAGCAGCTATCAAGATCAAAATCTCTACCTAGAACCAAATGGGATCGTCTTGGCCGCGTCTCTGGGCACCCGGGGGTCTTCTTCTTGGTATCTAGAGTACATTCGGGTGCCCCTGGCCCAGCAAATCACCACAGGGGATAGAGAGGTGCGTATTGCCGTTCTAGATTCGGGCTTAAATCCGGAACACCTACCAAGTGGGGTCGAGGTGTTGCCAGGTTACAATTTTGTCCGGAAAAATTCCGATACCAAGGATGATTATGCACCTGTTTATCATGGTACAGATGTTGCCAGGACCATGAGCCAGGTGATACCCCAGGTTTCTATCCAGCCAGTGAAGGTACTGGGGGGAGGTGGAAGTGGGCGCACAGCGGATCTTGTGGAAGGCTTACTCTATGCCGCGGGCTTGCACGATACCGTTTACAATCCCCATCCAGCCCAGATCATCAATCTTTCCTTAGGAGCTAAGGGTCAAATGCCACCTTCTGATGTGGCCAAAGCCATTGAGCGGATTCGGCGGGAAACGGATATCTTGCTTATCGCGGCTTCAGGGAATACCCAAGGTGGGGTGTGGTCGCCAGGTGTCTTCTATCCAGCGGCCTTACCTGAAGTATTAGGAGTTGGCGCGATTGAAAGAGGCAATCCGCCGCAGAGGGCTGCCTATTCACACTATGGCGAGGGCTTAGATTTGGTTGCGCCCCCGAGCTTTAAGGATG
>JAAYOK010000282.1 GCA_012520355.1 Bacillota bacterium
GCTACATCTTCTGTGGGCTGGAGAGTTCCGAAACCATAGATAAGAGCTATCACCGCAGAGAGCAGAATTGTAGGAAGCATATTAACCAATAAGAGCAGGATAGTTGCTTGTACCAGGTGGTTCTTTGTTCTGCGCATGAGCATCGTCAAAGGCCAGACCAGGATGAGGGGGAAGACTGGTCCGGCGAGACTGATGAAAGCTTTCTGGAGAGGATTATCGATCCCCACATAGCTTACATGGGGGGAATGTGCAAAGAAATTAACCTGGAACTCTGCCACTTGGCCACCAAAAAGGAGTACTAACAGGGCATGTCCTCCTTCATGCAACAAGGCATAAAGAAAGATCACGCCCAAGGGGACAACTACGGACAGCCCCAGCAGGGCGATTATTCTTCTCACTAGATCACCTTCTCAGGGAAAGATCGTGCCGCTTGAGGCCATTGAGCTTGGCGGAGCGGCGCCAACCCATTTCCGCTGCCAGTTTGTAGGCCAGTTTAGGAATGTTTGCAGTAGTATATAGGTTTTGATCGGAAGCCCGCTGCAAGATGTTCCTGGCAAGTCGCTTGAGGGCTTTACCCAAGTTTTTGTTGGGCCCCGCATCCAAGGGAATGTTGGCCGTACTCGGGATCATCCCCCCTGCTCCAAGCCCTATGCCATGGCCCCAACGTACTTTTGCCCGTTGGCACCAATTCTCGAGTATAGCCAGAGCCCATCTGGCCTGCTCCCCTTCATAAAACCCGCAGTTTACGATGGCATAGACAAGGATTTCTTTTTCTGTTTGAGCTAGGCACTCGTCTAATTGCATCAAACAGCTTAGGAAGTGGGAGGGAATGCCATCCACGTATAAGGGAAAGGCCAAGACCAGAGCATCACAAGTGCTTAAGTCTTGGGCCACTTGTTGATGTAGCTTTGGTCGCCGCAGGGAATGCTTGGTGATCTCATGATTCTCATTGTCTAAGAGTGCTTCGAGATGATCCAGAAGACAACCGGAGGCGCTATGGCTCATTTTAGGGCTACCATTCACTAAGGCAATCTTCATGATCCTTGGCCCCCTAACGCACTGAGATCTTTGCAAAACGACACCTTCGCCACATCCCACCAGAGATTTCGGGCGTTGGCTTTGACAAGTTCGCCAGCGGTGTACTTTTCCTTTTCCGTCACTTCTCCATAAAACTGAACCTCAAGACTCACCTGGTTATTGTAGCGCCTGCGATGGTGCATCTCCCCATCTCTGCTGGTGAAGTAGGGATGGACGTAGGAGATGCTACGATCTAGGACGTTTTTGACAAAGGGACTAAATCCACCATAACAGCACTCGCTGATGATTAGGACCTGGTCACAGCTGCCCAAAAGTGCACCTAGATCGCCGTAGGCATCTCGAATCACACAGGCACCTGGCGTTCGAGTCCAACAACCAAAGCAACCTAGACAGTGGTGTATCTTGTCTCGCTTAGAAACAACATGGGGTCTGACCCCCCAGATTTTGGCAAAATGCTCGTCGCTCAAATCGTGAATCACGACCTGCATTCCTTCGCCCCTTTCCGCACTAGATAGCCATACGCTAGGCCCACTATGATGCCCACTGCGTGTGCGGGTCCACCCACCGAAACTTGGGGGTTTTGCACGGTGAGGAGCACATTAATGGCGAACAGGGCAATAACCCAATGCATTGCTTTGGACTTCAAAACAGTTGCATCGGGTTGGAGTGCGGCGAAGGCTGCTACGATGCCAAAAGCCGCGGCGGATGCCCCAGCTATGGGTTCACCTCCATAACCAATGATGGGCGCATAGGCCAGAACACTTAGACTACCAAGCAAGCCGCAAAGTACATAAACGTTCAGTAGTAGACGAGCATTTGTCTCCCGTTCTAAGCGGGTGCCAAAAATCACGAGCAAGAGCATATTAAGTAGGATATGAATTAGGAGCTCGTGGGAGAAAAAGACGGTAACCAATGTCCATGGTCGTTCCGCCACGAGACTTGGGTCTAGTAGAAATACACCAGCTAAATCTGGAGAGAACTGCAAAAAAGCGAAGATCACAATATTGACAAGTAACAACGTCCATGTGGCAGGACTACTTGAAAAACGAATCGACTTCATCTCTTACCTCCTAGCCTATACATTGGGCCGATAGTCTCTTTCAAACTCACTTCTCGTGAGCCCAAACAGAGTTTCATCATAGTAGCGTCCTTGAGAATACACCATCTGTCTTCTGCGACCTTCCTCGATACAACCGAGCTTTCTGAGCATGGTAGCAGAGGCGATATTGTCCTCCAAGACACTTCCGTAGTACTTATTCAATCTTCGCTCATAAAAGGCATAACGCAAGATAATTTCCATGGCAGAGGTACCGTATCCCTTACCCCGATGATCTCGATCAATTTGCATACCCACGCTAAAGGTTCCGTTCTTCTCATCAATGGAATTGAGGTTAATGCCTCCAACACTCTGACCAGCAAGGTCGGTAATGGTAAACATCAATCTACCAGTTCCTGGTCTAAAC
>JAAYOK010000283.1 GCA_012520355.1 Bacillota bacterium
CAGAGACTCTCTTGGGACCATTGTCTTTCAGTTCACTTGGCAAAACTATCAGAGGGTATTTAGCCCCATTTACTTAAGGGTTTTCCTTAATTCGCTCTTACTAGCCTTCCTCACAGGTTTTGTGACCATGCTGATTGGCTATCCTGTAGCGTACTTCACGGCCAATTTAGGGCCCAAGCGGCGGGCGCTATCCATTGGACTGATTATGCTACCGTTTTGGATCTCCAGTCTGCTCAGAACCTATGGCTGGATGATTTTACTGGGCAATTCCGGGATCGTCAACAATGTGCTCCTCGGGCTAGGCGTCATCGAACGTCCCTTACCTATGATGTATAAGTTTGGAACGACCCTGATTGGTACGGCCTATATGCTGATTCCCTTTATGATTGTGGCCATCTTTAACTCTGTGGATAAGTTAGATCGTTCGTTGCTCGAAGCCTCCTATGATTTGGGGGCCAATCGGAGGCAGACGTTCTTCAATATCACCCTCCCCCTAACCATACCAGGTGTGGCCGGTGGATTTACCTTGGTTTTTATTCCAGCCTTGGGAATGTTTTATGTTTCGGACCTTCTCGGGGGCGGGAACACCATCTTCTTAGGTAATTTAATCAATACCCAGGTGACGAGGGGTAGAAATAGGCCCTTGGCGGCAGCCTTCTCTGTGGTTATGATTCTCGTGGTCTTAGTGGTGATCTCGGTGTATAGTAGGGTTGCGAAGGATGATAGGGAAGGATTATTTCTATGACGCAAAAAACGAGCAGATTCAGTACCTTTTACTTGTCCCTGTTTTTTGTCATCCTTTATTTGCCGGTTTTGAGTGTGATCTTGTATTCCTTCAACGCTAGCCCTTCCACTGCTCAGTGGAGCGGGTTTACCCTTGATTGGTATCGCATTTTGTTTCAGGACCGGGTGATCGTGGAGGCCTTTTGGGTTAGTATCCGAGTTGCCCTCGTCACGGCAGTGCTCTCAGCCATACTAGGTACCGCGAGTGCAGTGATTTCCATGTGGGTAACCGATCGAATGAAAAAGGCCATTCAGGGGATGATGATCCTGCCACTTCTCGTTCCAGAGGTTGCTTTAGGTATTGCCCTACTCATCTTCTTTAATGCTCTCAGGCTACCCTTTGGTCACTTAACCTTGGTTCTGTCCCATTCCCTCTTTTGTGTACCCTATGTGTATGTCATGGTACAGCTACGATTGAAAGAAATTGATCGCTCCATCTTGGAGTCAGCTAGAGACCTCGGAGCAACGACTTGGCAGATGATTCGGACCGTGGTTTTACCTCTGGTAACCCCTTCCATCATCACTGCCTCGCTCTTAGCCCTTGCCATGTCTCTAGATGATGTGATAATCTCAACGTATATGTCAGGTCCCAAAACTACAACTCTGCCCGTGCATATTTTTTCCATGATGCGCGTCGGAGTGACTCCAAAAGTCAATGCCCTTTGCACTCTCATCTTGGTCGGCATGTTCTTTATCGTCGGTTTGAGTCAACTATTCAATAAGAAACAACCAAAGGAGGATGTTTAACATGAAAAGACAGAGATTCGGTACTTTAAGTGGGATTTTCGTGGTCGCTCTTGTTTTATTGACAGCGGTCTTTTATACCGGTGATGTGGCTGCAGCAGCAGGTGAAGTTAACTTGATGACCTGGGGTGGAGATTTTATTCCTCGGGCTATCATCAGTGAGTTTGAACAAGAAACCGGCATCAAGGTCAACTACAAAGAAGTCACGTCCAACGAAGATATGCAGTCGCTCCTGGAAGCAAATCCTGGCCAATATGACCTGGCCGTCGTCACAGACTATATGGTGGATATTCTCAGACAAACAGATATGTTGGAGGTTCTCGATAAGGACCAATTACCAAACTATGCCAACATTAACCCAGTCTATCACGGGGCCTACTATGACCCTACCGATGACTATTCCATTCCTTACGCCGTCTCCATTTCCTTATTGCTCGTGAATCCTGCTGGTGTGGAGGCCTTAGGGGCTAACCCCATCACAAGCTATCACGACCTCTGGCAAAAAGAGTTGGTCAACAATGTTGTTATTGTTGACTGGTCGGTAGAAGTCTTAGGCGTAGTTCTCAAGTCTCTAGGCTATGACTACAATGAGACAGATCCAGCGAAAGTCGCGGAAGCTCGGGAAAAACTCTTTGCCTTCAAACCGAACATTATGCGTTTTGAGACCAATACTCCAGAGGATTCCCTCGTTAACGGAGAAGCAGTGGCAGGCTTTATGTATTCTAATCAAGCCGTCAAAGGTGTGCAGGCTCGACCTGACCTTGCACCAGTGTTTCCCACTGAAGGCGTGCCCATTTTCATTGACTCCTGGGTGATGTCCAAAGAAGCACCGAACAAGGAAGGTGCTTACCAGTTCTTGAACTTCATTATGAGGCCAGAAATTGCAGCACGAATTGCTGATTTAACCAAGTTCACCAGCCCCAATAAGGCAGCTGAGGAGTATTTACCAGAGGATTTCAAAAACAACCCCATGCTCAACCTTGCTGACGAAGTTTTAGAGAACGCCAGTTTCTACATTGGGGTGGAAAAAGTATTAGATGAATATGAACACATCTATTTGGAGTTCAAGCTGAGATAGAAGCAGAAGACTCAAATTTAAGAGCAGTCTGGGACCTTTCCCAGGCTGCTTTTTTAAATGATTGTTTCCTAGGCTTGCAGTTGTTCACCAAAATACAATATAACCCATATTTCGCTAAACACAATGTAGACTTCCCGAATTATTGATCTGCCCTTAGGTTTCGGTGAAAATGTTAGTTGGAATTCTCAAATAGCGCAGTATCTTGCCCTGGCTATCATTAAGTGGTTCTAGCAATGCCCGCGAGACTTGACCCTCATAAGAGTAGCGATTGACCGGCGCATAACCGAAGATGTCGACAATAGCACGCAGGGTGGGTCTTGTCATTTTAACCTTGCCAGGGCCAATCACAACCGCATTTTCCGTCTCCATCTCACGGCGAACTACACGCTCTACTACTGACAGAACCATCATAGCAATGAGGATTATGTAAACCAGAGCCTCAATGCGTTCAGGCTTTTTGAGATACAACGAGTTGACAAAGTGCGGTGACTTTAGTTGTTGAAACTTCTTCTCCACACTACTTTGGGTCTTGTACTCTGTCAGAATTTGTTCCGCGGAGAGCTCCAGATCATTGCTAGCCAGAACAAAGGTTGCATTTCTCTTTAACTTTTGGGTTGCACCAGCTTCGTCTAATTCAATACTCAGCAAGAGCCTGTAGATATAGTGTTTTTCATCGTCAGGTTGGTTCTTCTTAGGACGACCACGGCCTTTCTTTTCTTCTTGAACAATCTGGAAGTCCACTCTATGGTATTGGATTTTTGGCAACTTTTTGGTAGTAAACACTGCAATTTCCTTCTCGGCGTCAGGTTGACAGGCATAGTCCCTTTTGGCATATTGCGCAATCAACTTGTTAAGTTCCGCTTTTTCTTTGGCGATACGCCGAGTCATTGTCTTTTGCTTCTCCTTCTCTAGGCTTGGGGAATAGCAGACAGCAAATTTACAGGGTGTTTTGCGATAGGCGTCATCAAATTCTTGAACCATGTACTCGGAGAGCTGGCCTTGATTGTTCTTGAGTTGCAGTTTCAGGAAGTTTTCTGGGCGCTCCCATGCTTGGTCGAGCAGTTGATTGGTTACCGTAACCGTTTCAGGAGCCCTCGTAATGAACTTAATTCGGTGATCCTTTGCTTTTTCTATGTTGGCTTCAGTAAAGAATGCGCTGTCGGCCACATAGTAAAACGATTCGCGATCGACGCCATGCCGATCTAGCAAAACATCTGCATCGTCTAAGGCGTCGTTGTTGTAGGTTTTATCATCGGTGTTTCCTGAGAGAACCTTAGCATCAACAATAACGCCATCAGCGGTACCGAGACCGACTTTAAGTTGGTTCTTGTCCCCTCGTTTATCCTTGCTGTGACCGAAGGTAATGGAGATGGTGCCAATACGTCCGTCATCACCCTCGTACTCTCCCCACATGACCTTCGAGGTCGTATCGTAGTTGAGACTGCGAATACTAAGACCGTATTGGAGAAAAGCATTTGTGGCAATGGCACTAAAGATAGCTCTAGGCCCAGCCTCAAACATTCGATCCAGAAGATCGCCAAAGCGGTCGTCATGGAGTAAATCAAGCCCAACGTGCTCGCCAGCTAAGAGCTGAACATCTTTATCTAAGAAGTATTCCTTGAGTCGATAGAGCGGATGATGGTTGTCACAGATATTAATCAGCATTAGTTTAGCGATGGTTCCATCAGATATCTTCTGCGGCCGCCCTGTCTGCTTCCTTGCACCAATGGCTGAATCAATAAATTTGGGCACCTGCATTGTATCTAGAACACCAGCTATGAACGCCGGTTTGGCATTGAAGAACGTTCTAACGTCTAATCCCAATTCTTTGATTCTATCCATACCTAATCGCCCCCACTTTGCGTATGGGAGAGTATTCTGCATGACAGAAAAATATCCTTCTGGCTGAATAGTATACACAATTATCACGCGATTCACGCGACTTGACGAATCAAGTTCACATTAATGACCCTTAGTTTAGCGGAATATGGGATATAATGTTAGAAGCGGATGTTTTACAATGTAGAACTCCGGCCGCCTAAGTTCCACGCGGTAGTAGCAGTAGGAGGTGGAGGAAGTGTTTAAGGTTCTTGAAAAAGACCTATTAGCAGAAAATATCTATAAAATGGTTGTTGAAGCTCCCCTTGTGGCCGCCAAGGCCAAGGCTGGCAACTTTGTCATCGTCCGAGTTTCCGAGGTTGGGGAGAGAATCCCCCTCACCATCGCAGGGAACGATCCTGAAAAGGGAACTCTCACATTGATCATTCAAGCTGTGGGTAAGAGCACGAGGGATTTAGCAAGCATTCCCGTGGGTGGCATGGTGAAGGACGTACTTGGTCCCTTAGGCTCTGCGACGGAGATTGGCGATGCGAAACGGATTATTGCTGTCATGGGTGGAATTGGGGTAGCCCCCACCTTACCATTGCTCCGTGCCTACCGGAAAAAAGGCGCTGAAATCGTCTCCATTTACGGTGCTCGCAATAAAGACCTGTATATCTTACAAGATGAAGTGGCAGCCTTAAGCGACGAACTCATTTTAGTGACAGATGATGGTAGCTCTGGCCTCAAAGGCTTGGTAACCGATCCCTTGCGGGAGCGCCTCGCAAGTGGCGAACACTTTGACCTGGCCATCGCCATTGGACCTGCACGGATGATGCAGGCGGCCAGCAATGTGACAAAAGAGTTTAATCTACCTACGGTAGTGAGCTTGAACTCCATCATGATTGATGGGACTGGAATGTGCGGTGGTTGCCGTGTTTCCATTAATGGAGAGACCAAGTTTGCTTGCGTCGACGGTCCCGATTTCGATGGACATGCTGTGAACTTTGACGAACTGATCATTAGGCAGGGTTATTATCGAGATGAAGAAGAACATTCTCACGCCTGCCAAAGTCTTGGGGGGGAACAAGCATGAAAACCAGAGTTGAAATGCCCAGGCGCGATCCAAAGGAGCGGGGCTCGGATTTTGTTGAGGTGGCCCTCGGACTCGATCCAGAAATGGCCATGGCCGAGGCACAGCGTTGCCTCAATTGCCGGCACAAACCCTGTGTGAGTGGCTGTCCTGTACAAGTGCCTATTCCAGAGTTTATTCAGTTGGTGGTCCAAGGAGACTTTGAAGCCGCCGATGCCAAGATTAAGGAAAAGAACAGTCTACCTGCGATTTGTGGTCGTGTCTGTCCGCAAGAGACCCAATGTGAAGAAGTTTGTGTCTTAGCCAGACGGGGCCAACCCATTGCCATTGGCATGCTGGAACGCTTTGTGGCGGATCAGGCCAGTGCTGCGAAAAAAGTAAGGGGCAATGATGATAGCTCGGTTAAGCCGGAGAGAAAGTATGAGGAACGCATTGCAGTGATCGGGGCAGGACCCGCTGGCCTAACCTGTGCTGCAGATTTAGCCAGCTATGGCTATGGTGTTGATATTTTTGAGGCCTTGCATGATACAGGTGGCGTGTTGCGCTACGGAATTCCTGAGTTCCGCTTACCCAAATCGATTGTGGATGAGGAAGTGGAGTATGTGAAATCCCTGGGCGTAAACATTGTCACCAATGTGGCTGTGGGTCTAACCATGGATTTCAATGAGATGCTACGTTCTGGTGAGTATGCTGCCGCCTTTATTGGTACCGGCGCTGGCCTACCATATTTTCTCAATATCCCAGGGGAAAACCTCAATGGTGTTTACAGTGCCAATGAGTTCCTCACTAGGGCTAATCTGATGAAAGCCTAC
>JAAYOK010000041.1 GCA_012520355.1 Bacillota bacterium
CTGCATCGCAAATATCTCAGTAATAATCTCTCCTTGACGTTGATGAAATACTATGTTATACTTCAAACGTCAAAGCAGAAGCCACCGCTTCTCACCTTGTGACTCCGTGTTTTCAAGGTTACCATGATTATTTAGTCTACCACTAGGTAGGCGGATTGTCATGTTTGGTAGAGCGGGTGGCGGAAGCCATCCGTTTTTTGTATAATTCTTTAATTGGAGGGGTGACACCATTAGCAAAGAACTAAGAGTGAATGATGCAATTCGGGCCCGGGAGGTAAGGGTCGTAGACGCTAACGGGGATCAATTAGGTATTATGAGCGCACGTGATGCTCTAAGTGTAGCCATTGATCGCGGGCTGGATTTAGTGGAAGTAGCACCAAATGCCAGGCCACCGGTATGTCGTATTATGGATTATGGTAAGCACAGATATGAACAGAGTAAGCGTGATAAGGCCGCTAAGAAGAAACAGAAGATCACAAACATCAAAGAGATTCGGATGAGTCCGAAGATCGATGAACATGACTTTGATGTGAAATTCAGGGCAGCTGAGCGGTTCTTGAAGTCGGGTGACAAGGTCAAAGTTTCGGTCCGTTTTCGGGGAAGAGAGATTGTCCATTCTGATTTAGCAAAGACGAAACTAGATAAGTTAGCGACTCAGCTGAAGGATATTGCCGTCGTTGAACGTCCGCCTAAACTCGAAGGGCGTCACATGATTGCAGTGCTAGCCCCCAGAACTGATAGTCAAAAAGCGGAAACTTCAAAAGCTGAAACTGTAGAAGCAAATAACTAGGAGGTGGGTTCGGGATGGCCAAGATGAAAACCCATAGAGGTGCAGCCAAACGGTTCAAGGTTACAGGATCTGGTAAAGTGATTAAGTTTAGTTCTCATAAGAGTCATATTTTGGAGAAGAAATCCGCAAAACGTAAGCGTCAATTGAGACATGGACAAGTGGCAAGCAAGGCTGATACCAAGCGCGTACGCGAGCTTCTGCCCTATAAATAGATGGTTAATTAGGAGGAACAGACAATGTCTAGAGTTAAAGGTGGACCTGTCACTCGCCAGCGGCGGAAGAAGGTTCTCAAACTTGCAAAAGGTTATTATGGTGATAAGAGCAAAAAGTTTCGCGTAGCTAATCAAGCTGTCATGAAGTCAGGCAATTATGCCTATCGTGATCGGAAAGTTAAGAAACGTGACTTCAGGAAGCTTTGGATTACTCGTATTAATGCTGCAGCCAGAATGAATGGTATGTCTTACAGCACCTTTATTTCTGGTCTGAAGAGAAATGGCGTAGAAGTGAATCGTAAGGTCTTAGCAGACATTGCCGTTCATGATGAAGCCGGTTTTGCCGACCTGGTCGCCATTGCCAAGCAGTAATCTACGGTCATAAGAAGCCCGGCGGTCCGTCCTCCGGGTGTTTCTTTTTTGATGGGGGGATTGTATGGATCAGGCGACTATAACTAGTAAGAGAAATGAGCGCATTCGGGATGCCAAACAGCTCAAACAAAAGAAATACCGCGATCAACATGGGCTGTTCTTGCTTGAAGGAGTTCGTCTTGTGGAGGAGGCTCTGGCAACCCCTTATACTGATACGGTTTTCTTTACATCCAGACTTCTAGAGGCTCCTAGGGGGAGAGAGCTGCTTGCTCAGGCCGAGAAGAAGAACGTTTCGTCTTTCCTTTGCAGTGATGAGGTCTTTAGCGAACTCATCGAGACAGTACAGTCTCAAGGTGTGGTAGCTGTGGCCTGTAAGCCCACCTGGCCTCTTTTTTGCTCCGGCCTGATACTGGTCGCGGATGGTGTTTCCGACCCGGGGAATATGGGTACTTTATTGCGTACCGGACTTGCCGCTGGGTGCCGGGGGCTCTTAGTCATGGAAGGCTCTGTCGATCTTTACAATCCAAAAGTATTGCGTTCGAGTATGGGAGCAATTTTTCATCTACCCCATTGGATGCTCACGAGAGATGAAGCTCTGACTCTCATTCAAAGGCAGCAAAGTACATTGGTGATTGCTGACTTAACAGACTCTGAGGTGCATTGGGATGTCAGGTATCCACAGAATATAGCCGTGGTTATCGGTAATGAAGCCCATGGGGTACATCCAAGGTTTCGAGATGCAGCCGATTTACGGGTGCAGATCCCCCTTTTGGGCTCTGTTGAATCTCTCAATGCCTCTGTAGCCGCAGGCATCTTGCTCTATGAGATTCAACGACAACATCGATCAGAAAACTAAGAATAAGGAAGGATTTCCCATACCGGTTGATGAATCGTTGTCCAAAAAGAGAGCTGGTGGGACGTGGAATATCTTTATAGAACCAATCCTGTGCGCCGTACTTTTTTACTCTGGGTTGGATTTCAACTGCTCTTATGGAGTGTCTTTCTTGTAAGCTTCTTAACGCATCCTGGAGCTTGGCAAAATGTACCGGCGGTGCCCAGTGGCTCTGGGGCCGAGGGAAGTTTTGTCGCTACCTTGGTTTACATTCTGGGCAGAAATCTCGTGGTTTGCCTCCTCATTGTGGTGGGGAACATCTTTCTTCGCTTTGGGTGGTTCACGCCTGGGCTGGCCATCCTATTTTTCCAAGGTCTGACCATTGGGTGGATGGCAGGAAGCAATGGCTTTGAAGTCCCTTTTGCTACAGTTGCAGCCGCAAACTTGCAGTATCTGCGCATCGGGCTCTGGGAGACAACAGCCTATGCTGTAGCCTGTGGGGTGACCCTCAAGAAGTCCCTCTTCATGGCCCGGTCCTTCCCAGCCAAAACCTGGGATGAACAGCGTTCCTGGAGCGATCTGACCTGGGAGCCGGGGGAGAAAGCCCTGCTTCTAGTTGGTAGCCTTGCTTTGCTGGTGGCAGCCATTATTGAGGCGTGGTTTCTGGTGAGCTAAAGTGTCACGTTGTAACAAGGTTGATTCTATGATATAATCTCCTTACTAGACTGAACACGTGGGAGGTTGTTTCGTGAATCTAACACCACAGGTTGTTTGGCAGATTTTTGTGTCGACAGGTTCGGTAAGCGCTTATCTTTTGTACCGGCAACTTTTGGAAGTCAGTAAGACTGTACTGCATTAATAGATTGTCAAAGGCGATGAGGGAGAATAGTAAATCCATGGCCTCCCCAGAGAGAGAAGATCAGAGGCTGAGAGTCTTCTCGGATGAAAAGTGGGTTGAATTCACTCCTAAGCTACGGGCTGAAGTGGTAGTAGGCTTTGTCGGATTCCTCCGTTATGGGATTTGAGTTGGGCAGATTATTTGCGATCTGCCAAATAGGGTGGTACCGCGTACTTCTTGCGTCCCTAACCTTGTCTTAGGTTGGGATGTGAGGAGTTTTTTCTTTTTGGTAGTCAATATTGCAGGGAGGTTTTATTGTGCACAACAAGGTCTACGAGATTAGAAACAATGCGCTAAAAGCATGTCAAGATGCGCGCACAGTGCAAGAATTGAATGACGCGAGAGTCAAGTTCCTAGGCAAGAAAGGTGAGCTTACCCTAATTTTGCGAAGTACAGGGCAGTTGCCACCGGAGGAAAGACCACTCTTTGGTAAGCTCGTCAACGAGGTCCGAGACGAGCTGGAGTTGTCTTGGGCCCAGCGTGAACAAGACCTCTTCGATGCTGAAGAAAAAGAGCGACTCTTAGCAGAAGGACTCGATATTACCCTTCCGGGACGAACCATCACCCGGGGAACAGTTCATCCCATCACCCAAATCATTGATGAGACCAAGACCATTTTTATGAACATGGGTTATGAAATTGTGGAAGGACCAGAAATTGAGTGGGATTACTACAATTTCGAAGCTTTGAATATTCCCGCGGATCATCCGGCTCGGGATATGCAAGACACGTTTTTCATCACTGAAAAGCTCTTGCTGCGAAGTCAGACCTCACCGGTCCAGATCCATGCCATGGAGAAAAAGCAACCACCGATTCGCATTCTAGCCCCAGGCAAAGTTTACCGGGCGGATTCAGACATCACCCATTCACCCATGTTCCACCAGATCGAGGGACTCGTTGTGGATCGAGGCATTACCTTTGCCGATCTCAAGGGAACATTGCAGCTCTTTGCAGAGCGGATGTTTGGACCCCAGACCAAAATTCGTCTCCGTCCCAGTTATTTCCCCTTTACAGAGCCCAGTGCTGAAGTCGATGTCTCGTGCATTATCTGCAAAGGCGAAGGATGCCGTGTCTGTAAAGATACGGGCTGGCTGGAGATTTTAGGCTCAGGCATGGTCCATCCCAATGTCCTGCGCCAGGTGGGCTATGATCCCAAGGAAGTGACTGGCTTCGCCTTCGGAGTAGGGGTTGAGCGGATGGCCATGCTCAAGTATGGGATCCATGATATTCGTCTTTTGTTCGAGAACGACGTTCGCTTCTTGCAGCAATTTACTAGTTAGGGGGAGCTCACATGTTAGTTAGTTATAAATGGTTACAAGATTACGTTCAGATTCCCTGGGAACCAGAAGAGCTGGCTCAGCGGTTAACTATGGCTGGTCTTGAGGTGGAGGGAATTACCCCCCTTGCTCCTGAGTTGCCCCGTGTATTCATTGGATCTGTGAACGAAGTGGTCAAACACCCCCAGGCAGATAACTTGAAGATCTGTTCTGTCGACGTTGGGGAGCAAGGAACATATAGTATAGTCTGTGGCGCGCCGAATGTGGCCGAAGGCCAGACGGTGGCGGTGGCCTTAGAAGGGGCCCTCCTACCTGGAGGACTCGAGATTAAACCCGTTGAGCTGCGAGGAATTCCTTCAAATGGCATGATCTGTTCCCAAGCAGAACTTGGACTTAGTGATGACCATGCAGGGATCTGGGTCTTACCAGAAGATTTGAAATCAGGTACAGCTCTGGTGGAAGCGTTGGACTTGGATGATGTCGTCCTCGACGTTTCGGTCTACGCTAATCGTCCCGACTGTATGAGCGTCTTGGGTATTGCTAGAGAGGTTGCGGCCCTAACAGGTGGGGAACTGAACCTTCCCTCGCTTCAATACGATGAACTCGAGATCGCTGTCACGGAGCAGGCCAGTGTTGAGGTGGCAGACAAAGAACGTTGCCCGCGTTACACCGCAGCCCTGGTAGAAGGAGTAGAGGTGGGGGAATCACCCCTTTGGATGCAGCTTCGTCTCAAGGCAGCTGGCATGCGCCCCATTAACAATGTAGTGGATATCACAAATTACGTGATGCTCGAGACGGGACAGCCGCTCCATGCCTTCGATTTTGCGTACCTAGACGGGAAACGTATCGTGGTTCGCACAGCCCAACCAGGTGAGACCATGGAAACCCTCGATGAGACTACCCGGGAGCTGAGCCCGGAGATGCTCTTGATCTGTGATGCGAAACAACCTAGGTGTATTGCAGGAGTCATGGGTGGTCTTGAGGGTGAAGTATCCGGGGAGACAAAGCAAGTTCTTTTGGAAGCAGCTAACTTTGCGCCAGTAAGTGTTCGCAGAACCAGCCGGGCATTAGGCCTTAGTTCAGAGTCGTCGGCCAGATTTGAAAAGGGCATTGACCCTAGTGGGACGGTATTCGCGAGCAAACGAGCTCTCCATCTCCTGCAAACACTTGCTCAGGCCAAGGTCTATCGTGGTCATATCGATATCGACTCAAGCCAGCACGAACCAACCGTAATTGAACTCCAACTGGCAGAAGTAGACCAACTCCTCGGGATTGAAGTCCCCGCAGAGACAAGTCGGGAAATCCTCGAACGTCTTGGGTTCAAGGTGGAAGAGATCGCTTCTGATCGTTGGCAGGTTACGGTGCCATCTGGAAGGCGAGATGTGACGATTTCCGCGGATTTGATCGAAGAGATTGTGCGAATCTGGGGTCTGGAAAATCTACCGAGTACACTACCTGCCGACACATCAAGCTCCGGTGGGCAAAGTAAGCGCATGGATGTGGCTGATCATTTGAGGCAGATTCTGGTGGGGGCTGGACTGCAAGAAGCTCTGACTTACAGCTTTGGACGGGTGGATAATAACGATCGGCTGTTACGCCCAAACCAGCCCATGATTACCATTCAAAACCCCATCTCTGAAGACTTAGTGGCCATGCGTCACAGCCTCTTGCCAAGTCTCTTAAACGCCGTCAGTCTCAATGCCAGCCGGCAACAAAGTCGGGTTGCCCTCTTTGAGATTGGGGCAAACTATCGTCAAAGCAAATCACTTCAGGAGCAACCACTAGAGGAGTTACAGCTCGCCCTGGTTCTTTGGGGGACCCGGCATCCCACCAACTGGGCTCTAGCTGAACAAGACTATGACTTCTACGACTTGAAGGGGCTTTTAGAGCTGATTTTGCCCGGGAATGAGTTGATTTGGGAACAGGGTACCAATCCATCCTTCCATCCAGGTCGCCAAGGGCGCATCGTCTATCAAGGGCAAGAAGTGGTTGTCTATGGTGAGGTGCATCCCGCCGTTCTCCGTAACTTCAAAGTACCTGGGAGAGTCTATGCCGCAGAACTGAAGTTAGAAGCTATACTTGAGCTCTTTGGCGTCACACCCTATTTCCATAGTCTGCCCAAGTATCCCGCGGTCGACCGCGATTTAGCTTTCATTGTTGATCGCCAGCAAGCAGTGGGTGAACTCATGGCTGAACTTGAACAGCTCGGTGGAGATCTTCTCACCAAGATCACCTTGTTTGATCTCTACGAAGGAAAGCCCATTCCTGCCAACAAGAAGAGTGTCGCTTTTTCCTTCCGCTTTCAGGCTGAGCGAACGCTGACAGACGGAGAAATTAACGCGATCATGGAGCGATTGATTACAGGTTTGAGCGCGAGATTTGGAGCAGAAATCCGGTAGGAGGAAATGAGCTCTTAGAGTAGAATTGAGAGGCGAGGGAGGGATGGGTATGAGTGAAGAAAACGCAGTTCGCGCAGTGCGGGTGCAAATTTTTGGTGAGGATCATGTCCTCCGGGGTCAAGCCTCAGAAGAATACATGGAAAACTTGGCTTCCATTGTCGATCGTCGACTCCAAGAAGTGCAGAAGAACAACCCTCTGCTTCCTCGCCATCGTGTGGCGATTTTGGTGGCCATCAACCTTGCCAATGAACTAGAGAAGCTTTCAGCGGAGCACGCTGATCTCTTAACGTTGCTCGAAGAAGCCAACTAGTGGGGGTTTTCTGATGATTGGAAAGTGGATCGACCTAGTTATTTTGGTGTTTCTAGCCCTTGGTTTGCTGAAAGGGCTCAAGCGTGGTTTAGTGCGTGAGCTGTTTAGCCTCATGGGAGCGGTTTTAGCCATTGTCGTCGCCTATCATAGCTATCAGAATCTCGCCTTGCTGCTTTTGGACAAGTACCAGTTGTCGACCTGGCAGGCCCAGACGATTTCCTTTGTGGCGCTACTCTTAGGCATTAGCTTGCTTGGTGCCTTCTTCGGTTACGTCTGGTCGAAGGCCTTGAGTTTGACGCCCTTTGCCGTGATAGATCACATCGGTGGAGCCGCCTTTGGAGTTGCCAAGGTGGGTGCAGTGGTTCTGATCCTCCTCCTTTTCCTGGGTGCAGCCGAAATTGCCTTTGTCGACAGTGTCCTGGATGAGTCTATGGTTGTGCAGCAAATTGCAGTACTACTCCCTTTCGTCTATGATTACCTTGATCAATATTGGCCGGAACAGATACAAAGACCCGAGTGGCTCTTTCCATGGCAAAACCCCGAACCAGTGGCGGGGTTTTCTTGGGTGTTGTGACATTTGTTGGAAATCCCCCCTATAGTTTCTTAAAGGAAACGCACTTGCCTTCTTGAACTGTTCAAGACGAATGGGGGGAGAAGCTTGTGCGGAAGCCATTGATCTTATACTCGAGTATTTGGGCTACATTGCTCATGCTGGGATTGTTTGCTGTTTCGAGCTGGGGCGCTCCCCAGCGCATACCTGGCCTGGAGCATCTCCAGGGCAAGGTGATCGTCTTAGATCCCGGCCATGGCGGAGGTGATCCAGGTACTTTGGGAGTTGGACCGACGACAGAAGCAGAAAATGTACTGGCTATCGCCTGGGAGTTAAAGGCCATGCTGGAAAGGTATGGTGCCCAGGTGATTATGACGCGTCAAACCGATGCCAGCCCTTCCTTGGGGACCCAGTTTGATGGAGAGAGAAACGGACAATTGGCCGCTCGAGTGGCTACTGCAAATCGCAGTCGCGGCCAGATTTACATTTCCTTACACAATGATTGGCATGATCAGTCCGAGGTTCAGGGAACGAGTGTTCATTACTATAAAAGTCAAGACCTAGCTTTGGCGGAGGTGCTCCAAGAGCATCTCGTACGGCAAACCAAGGCAGTGGATCTAGGTGTGCGGCGGAGCAACTTTTACGTGCTCCGGAACACGAGTATACCAGCTGCTTTAGTTGAGATTGGTTTTTTGAGTCATCCAGACGAAGCCAGATTATTGGCGACGCCAAGTTATCGATTGGAAGTGGCCCTAGGCCTTCTAGCGGGTATTAGCGCCTATTTTGCCGGAGGATTTTAAGGAGGAAATATTGTGGAACTATTGGCACCAGCCGGTTCATGGGATGCCTTGCGCGCGGCGGTTGAAAACGGAGCAGATGCAGTTTATCTAGGGGGAAAATCCTACAGTGCTCGCGCCTCGGCGGCTAATTTTTCACCCGATGAGCTCAAAGAGGCCTTGGATTATTGTCACATTCGGGGCGTGAAAGTGTATGTGACGGCAAATACCCTCTTAAGAGAAGATGAGCTCCATGGTGCCGTTTCCTACCTCAGGGATTTGTATCGGTGGGGCGTGGACGCAGTGATTGTTCAGGATTTGGGCCTGATTCGCCGGGTTAGGGAAGAAATCCCACAACTCGAACTTCATGCCAGTACCCAAATGACTGTGCATAATACGCTAGATTTAAAGGTTTTGGAACGTCTAGGAATCACGAGGGTCGTCCTAGCCCGTGAACTTAGTGCAGAGGTCATCAAGGAGATCGCAGGATCGACCCGGCTTGAGCTCGAGGTCTTTGTCCATGGCGCTCTGTGTATCTGTTACTCTGGTCAATGCTTGATGAGCAGTCTCATCGGTGGGCGCAGTGGTAACCGGGGACAGTGCGCCCAGCCTTGTCGTCAACCCTATCAGGTCCAAGGGTTATCGGTGCCAGGAGAGTATGCGTTGTCGCCGAAAGACCTTAACCTAGTTTCCCACTTGGACTTGTTGCAGGATGCTAGTGTGGCCTCCCTCAAAATTGAAGGGCGACTAAAAGGTCCTGACTATGTGGGAGTCGTGGTCCGTACGTACCGAGGGGCACTGGATGGAAAACGGTACGAGAAAGGTGATCTCGGCACCGTTTTTAATCGGGGATTCACCTCAGCCTATCTCGTGGAGAAGGCCAAACCAGATCTAATCACCTATTTGCCACCTACTCGCGAAGAGAGAGTTGGCAGTGCTTTAGAGACCTATCGTTCGCCCAAGGCCTTTCGCAAAGTCAAAGGTCATCTGTGGGCAAACCTTTCACTTGGTCATCCCTTGGAGCTCAATCTTGTGGATGAAGATGGCCATCATGTGCAGATCTTTGGTAGCATTCCAGCAGACCGAGCCAAGAGTGGGGGACTCTCGGCAGAACTTGTGGGCGAAAAACTCTTACGTCTAGGCAATGATCCCTTAGAGGTTGTGGAGCTACAGACCGAGTTGGATCCAGGCCTTCACCTGCCTGTTAGTGAACTCAATCAGGTCCGGAGGGATCTGGTAAGCCATTGGGAAAGGGTACGCTTGGCTCCTTATAAGGAACGTCGCCTATTTGAGGTGGAGGCAGCAACCAAATTGCCCCGAAGCGAGGTTCAGCCCGGCGATCCACTCCTTGCAGTGACGGTTGCGGACCGTCAGTCAGCCCAAGCTGCCATGGATGCAGGAGCAGGCTTGATCTATTTTTCTGGTCCAATCTACCGGCGGACTCCCAAGGATCTCTTTGCAGAGCTCACAGAAACCTGGGCTTTAGGGCAGGAGCGGGGAGTTCCAGTTTTTGCGCATCTGGAGCGAATTACAGAAAACCATGTCTTGCCCCAAGTGTTCGATCAACTGAAAGGCCATCGATTTGATGGACTGCTACTGGGCAACTTCGCCAGCCTCCACCTGGCCTCCCAGTTTCAACTTCCCATCCATGCTGATTGGTCGTTTAATGTTTTTAACTCGTGGGCTGTAGACCTTCTGGCTCGACAAGGGGTAAGCTTAGTTACAGCTTCCCTGGAACTTCAGTTGAGCCAAATTAAGCTTCTTTGCCAGGAATCACCGATTCCCATGGGAATGATCGTCCATGGGCCTTTAGAATCCATGGTGACCAAGCATTGTATGTTTCGTGATCAAGGCTGTCAGTATCAATGTCAGAATGGGCAGCCCTTACATCTGGTGGATAAGAAAGGTTTTCAATTCCCTGTGTACTTTGACCGGTGGTGTAACATGCACATCTTTAACTCCCGGGAACTATCTTTGCTGGGGCACATCGAACAGGTGCGGGCCAGTGGAGCGCATTACCTCAGAATTGAAGGTCGCCTCAAACAGCCCGAATGGATCAATGCAGTTGTGGATCTTTATAAACGGGGTTTAGCTGGTGAAGAGGTCCAGATTCAAGGAGAATTTACCAAAGGTCACTACTTTCGTGGTGTCTTGTAGTGGGGTGTAACGGAACATGAACGAAAAGAGCCTTAGAGTTTTAGAATGGCCTAAAGTACGGGAACTTGTGGCCGAACGAACGAGTTTCTCTTTGAGCCGAGAGCGTATCCAGGAGCTGAACCCTAGTCGGGACTTTGCAGAGGCAACTCGGAACTTAGCCTTAACAAGTGAAGGCGTACGGCTGCTGTGGAAACATGGAGACGCTCCTTTTGGGGGTGCTAGCGACATTCGGAAAGTGGTGGGCAGAGCGCGCTTAGGAGGTGTTCTTGATCCTGAGCAGTTCCTGCCCTTGGGAGATTTTTTGTACTGCATTGAACAAATGAAACGGTACTTAGATGAAGAAGAAGGCTTGTTGGTGGATTTGGCTATCACTTTGCTCCCCTTGCCCGATTTGAAACGAGAGATTGAGCGCTGTATTGACCGGGAAGGGTATGTGAAGGATTCGGCTTCACCTGAGCTTGCTCGAATCCGCAACAAAATGCGGACCCTGGCCAATCGCATTCGAGATCGCCTCGATAGCCTAGTCCATTCCGTGGCCATGCAAAAGATACTCCAAGACCCCATTATTACCCTTCGCAATGGCCGCTATGTAGTCCCGGTAAAAGCTGAGTATCGTAGTAAGTTCCAAGGTATCGTTCACGATCAATCGGGGAGCGGTGCTACTTTGTTTATGGAACCAGCCTTTGCCGTAGAGCTCAATAACGATCTCAATGTCACGCAACAAGAAGAAGAGGCAGAGGTTCAACGAATACTAAAGCGCCTCACGGCCCTGGTGTCTGATGAGAGTGCTTCTCTCTTAGAGAATCTGCAGATTATCACAGAGCTGGATTGCATTTTTGCCAAAGCCCGTTTCAGTCGTGCCATCGACGGTGTTGAACCCGCCTTGAACCATAAAGGACGAATTCAGATCAAAAAAGGTCGGCATCCCCTCTTAACGGGTCATGTGGTTCCCATTGATGTCTGGTTAGGGACAGATTTTCACGTCTTGGTCATTACGGGACCCAATACAGGGGGGAAGACAGTAACACTTAAGACAGTTGGCCTCTTTTCCGTGATGGCCCAAGCTGGTTTACATATTCCAGCGGACCCAGGGTCTGAACTCGCTGTCTTCGATGGAATCTATGCAGATATTGGTGATGAGCAAAGCATTGAACAGAGCCTGAGTACCTTTTCGTCCCATATGACAACCATTGTGGGTATCTTCGAGAATTTACAGCCCAACTCCTTAGTCTTGTTGGACGAGCTCGGTGCTGGGACCGATCCCACAGAAGGAGCGGCCCTTGCAACCGCGATCTTGGAGTACTTGCGGAGTCGAGGCATTCATACCATTGCCACGACCCATTATTCTGATTTGAAGAGCTATGCTTACACCTATGACGGGGTGGAAAACGCCAGTGTGGAGTTTGATCTAAAAACCCTCAGACCCACCTATAAACTTTCTATTGGGATTCCAGGTAAGAGTAATGCTTTCGCGATCTCCCAGAGGCTCGGTCTCAGTGCAGAGATTGTTGGTCAAGCGCAGGCCCTTCTCTCCTCAGACCATGTCCAGGTGGAAGATTTGATTGGCGAGATGGAGTCCAATCGCCGGCAGGCTGAACGTGAGCGAACCAGCGCGGAAAGTCTGCGCAAAGAATATGAAGAACTGAAGACTCGCTATGAACGAGAACTTGAAGCCTTGGAGGAGCAGCGTAGTTTGCTTCTCGATCAGGCCCGGGAAGAGGCGCGAACCCTCCTAGAGCAAACCCAGGCAGAGGTTAATACCATCCTCGGACAGGTGCGACGTATGGGCCGGGAAGAGTTAGAGGAGAGCGTCAAGGAGTATCGCCAGGAGCTTACCGCCAAAACCCAAGCTCTAGGCCAGGTACGAAAGGTTAAAGAACGAACACCGGGCCCAGCTAACTTGAAAAAAGGTGAAGAGGTCCGGATCAAGAGTCTGAGACAAAATGGCTTTGTTTTAGAGCCTCCCGCCACAAACGGGGATGTTTTGATTCAAGCGGGAATTATGAAGATCACAGTCAAAGTGGACGATCTAGAGCGTGTTACCTCGAAGAAAGTCAAAGTGCAAGGAGCACCTAGGGGCACCGGATCTGGACGGGGTCACCTAGCAAAGAGTAGTACGATTCGGAACGAAATCGATCTGAGGGGTAAGACTGTAGAGGAAGGGCTCGCCCTTGTTGATAAGTACTTGGATGATGCCTTTCTATCCTCCCTGGGGAGGGTACAGTTGATTCACGGCAAGGGAACCGGTGCCCTCCGTGATGCAATTCAGCAGTACTTAGCTACCCATCCTCATGTTCAAGGATACCATTTTGGCGCACCGAACCAAGGTGGTCACGGGGTCACGGTTGTGGATATTCATCTGCCCAAGTAGCCC
>JAAYOK010000042.1 GCA_012520355.1 Bacillota bacterium
AACACAACAATATATTTTCGTTATTGGGAAGTCATGCATTATCAAAAGACCCTATTTTCGGGGGATGTCGTGACCCGAAACGATGAAACCCATCTTAGTGGCACCCTTTATCGCCTGGATGACTCCCTCAAAGCATTCCGTAAACAGCCTTATCTTGGCCACGGTTTAGGCGTGTACCTAGATCTCTACTACGAGCTCTTTCCAGGTACCACCTTGTTCGTTAACGCTTTTCCTCTCTATGCTAAAGACATCTTGCAGAACGTCGGAGTCATGGAAGGAGTAGTCAACTCCGATCGTAAATACCTGGACACTGACAGTTTCATCAACTACGGTGCAACGATAAAGGGTCGATACTACTATGAGGATCTCAAACTTTCAGCTACTGATAATTCTGTGTACGGTATTCAGCACCACATTGGGGAAAGGGTTCAAGTGCAGCTGTCCACAAATCGGATCTTTGGACCTGAACTTCAGCTCAAGTTTGTGACTAGAGATTGGCAGATAAGTTGCGGTTATCTCTACCCTTCCTTGCATTCCCTGGAGATCACAAGAAGCAACATCGCTCTAGGCTTATACCTTGGTGGAACCCCAAGAGCTGGACTGACATCTTTTGGTGTCTCTATTAGTGGTGGTCTCCAGTTCTGACAGGCACTGTATCATAACAAAAGTTTAAATGCGAGGGAGAATGGGAACAGGGAAGTTTCGAGGTCAGACCATCTGTGGTCTGACCTTTTCAGTATAGCCCCTGGGTACTAGTACCCTAAAGTCATTTGAGACATATGCTGTAGTGCATGTATCTCAGATAGAGGGAGGAGAACCTCCATGTATGGTAACAAATCCAGTGGTCCCCGTGTGCCAAAGAGTTGTCCGCAAGGGTTTTTAGGTCGTTATACTGTCCAAAAGGGAGATTCCATGTTCTCCATCGCCAAGCGCTTCGGTGTATCCTTGGATGCTTTAATCGCTGCTAATCCGCATATTACAAACCCCAGCGTCATCTTTCCTGGGGATGTCCTCTGTGTGCCATTGAAAGGGACGCATCCCCCGCCGCCTCCACCGCCTCCACCACCTCCGCCGCCCCAGAGGGATGGCTGTTGTCCCTGTCCGATCACCCTAGGTGATTTTCTAGGTCGCTCTGTGGAAGTTCTTACGACTTGCGGAGCTGTAAACGGAGAGCTCGTCTTTGTGGGTGATCATTCCATCATCCTACAGGATCGCAAGACCACAACCACGATTATGTGCCAAGAGATCTGCTTTGTCCGTATCCTGAGGGGAAGGGGGAATACCAATGGCTCGTAACTGTTGTCTATGTCCGGAAGGCTTAGTGATGTTCTTAGACCGCCGGGTCTTAGTACAAACAAAATGCGGGGAGATTAAGGGCTTTCTTCGGGCCTTTGGCGAGACATTCCTCGAAGTACAAGAAGAAAACCCCAAACTCGAACTCACAGTCATCCAATGCGCCCATGTCTGCTCCATCCGCCTCCTGGGGTAAATTGCGCGCGGGCCAGGCCCCCACACAAGTTGACGAATATCGCATTTGAAGGCAAAAGCACCAGGGAAGGAGGGTTTCTCTTTCCCTGGTGCTTGTAGTTTTGGCTTTCAGGAGCCTTCTTTTCGATCGGTACTTGAAGAGCATCCTCCAAAATGAGACCCGTTCAAACAACATCCTTTGTCAACTCGAACGCCTCCCTGAAACCTGTCAAAACGACTTCACCTAGATAACAGCTGGATTTTTCCAGCTTGTCCAATAGATCCTTAAGTTGAAGCGCAGAAATAATGCCGGTTTGATGAGAACAACCCAAAATTCCCAGAATCCCAGTATAACTCAAGCCGTATACCTCGCACACTCTACGCATTGGGCGCTCATTCGTTACGCAGAGCAAACCATTATCGTGTGCAATGGTTAGCAGTGTTCTATCATATTCGGACAGCATTGGATAAGCGTGGCCTAAGGTTCTATAGAGTTCGTAACCCGCACTGGATAAGATGGTGGAGGTGCGATACGAAATGTCCTTCAGGTCAAGGGTTTGCAGTTCGAATTGAACAATCGACTCAGGAATACTAACGCTGGCAAAGATCTGATTAAGCAGGCTAAGAGCGCGAATTTCACTTAAATCAATGATTACATTCGCATCGACGACCGCGTCTTTTCCATGGAACTTCGTAAAGCTAACCCCCAACACCCCATTCCCTTACCACTTTTCTTGCCTCCAGCAGTGATAGACCAAGATACTCTGCTACCTTGTTCATGCCAATTTCCCCATGTTCGTAGAGATTCTGTAAGCAGAAAGTGAGTTGATGGTTCTTTTCGATATATGGCAAGGGTCTTGGTTCAGTATCCATGTATCCCCGGGAGTTCAGAAAAGCAAAGAACTTACTCGCCGCCTCCTTGGACAAGAGCCCATAGCTTCGCAGCGCCATTACAACAGCTTGGAAACTGACGTTGTACTTCCTCTTAAGAGTAAAAATGTTGGAAATAGAAGGGTCGTTCCCAAGTATTGATATTTCCCGCTCGAGTCGAGCTCGGGGCAATAAGAAACTGCTGGCAAAGTGATCGGCCACCTGTTCATTGATGTCTTTCCGCTTGCTCATATACTTGAGTTCCTCAGGATCGTGCCAATACAAATCACGATGTAAGACAAGATGACCCAACTCATGGATAAGGCTGAAGATTTTTCGTTCCTCGGGAATCGAATCATGATCATTGACGTATACGTATGAACCACTTTCATGTGAGTAGGCTGATGCACCCCACACCTTCGCATTGGGGTCAGTGGGAAAGGCTAGGACATTGATTCCAGCCTCCTCCACGGCCCAAAACAGGTCACCCCCGGTAATACCTTCAAGGGACAGAGCCCTTCTACACTTGAGCGCAACCTCTTCTATCATTCGCTTGTCACTTTCGGTAAGCTTCTGCTGCCCAGAGAGCCTAATGGAATAGGTTGGGGGTACGAACACTGCCTCTTTTTTGAAGTTCAAGAGTAGGTCGGCATAAAGATCAAAACGATGCATAATGCTATCGACGATCATGATTGGAGTGTCAATGGCACGCTCGGCTCGATACATGAGGTATGACCCATGTTCCTCTGTCGATGACAGGAAGTAATCCATGGATCGATTGAATTTTCTAGCCAATAGAGCGAGTTTCCCACTGTCAATGATTTGCTTGCCCTTAATGTAGTTATCAAGAGTAGGACGGGTTACACCCAAAAGTACCGCCAAATCGGTCTTGGTAATTCCTTTCGAGATGCGTAAAGCGTCAATATTTCTGCCTATGAGCTCCGCAAGTCCATCCATTTTCTTCACCCTCTCGTTATGTACATTTTACTATATAGGTCATCAAATAACAATGGTTTGCTAAATATATTTTACACCCTGGCCCGCGGATATGTACATGTGTCCATGTGAATTCGTCGAATTGCGCGCGGGCCAGGCCCCCACACAAGTTGACGAATATCGCATTTGAAGGCAAAAGCACCAGGGAAGGAGGGTTTCTCTTTCCCTGGTGCTTTCTCTTTATGCTCAACTAATTTCTGATTTAGCTTCTGATTTAGCTTCTGACTTAGCTTCTGACTTAGCTTTGACCTTAATCTGTATTTTGGATCTAGATCTAGATCTCGAATTAAGTCTCTGTTTAGGTTCCTTGTAGGTTCCTTGTTCGAAGGCTTTGACTTAACCTCCAGCAACGACAAGTTTTTCTCTTTGTCTAAAGTAACCGATGGTTTGTTTGACGATTTGGTCGAAGAGTTCTGGTTCGGATTGGCGTGACATGAGTTCGTAGGGATTGCCTCCGATTCCCAGGGCTTCCCCTGTGACAAAACGTCCTGGCTGATTATGGCCGATCAGATAGAGAGCGCGGATCACATCGTCCACATCCATCACACCGGTACCCAGTGGGCCACGGTGACTATCAGCTAGGTGAAGGTTCACGAGACTGTCTCCAGCTTGGATAATGGCTTCGCCAACATGCTCTTCTTCGTTGATCAGATGGTAGATATCACCGTTGATATGGCTGATCCCCGGATGATCCACCCTGCGGATAAACTCTTCTGTATCGGCTATGGTATGGATGAGACTGACCTCGGCGGAACGAATCGGTTCCACACCAGCCTTGATCTTAGCCTGGAGAAAATCGTCCCCCACAAGTCGCACCGTCTCCACGCTGCGTTCCAACTCCGCAGCATCAATGGGCTGGGGCCTTCCCACAGCGCTCGGCACTAAGATAATGTACTCCGCACCTACCTCAGAGGCAAACTCAATTTCGCGGCGTACATAGTCAATGGCATTCTGGCGAGCATAAGGAGAGTCGCTGGCAAAATCCGTTTGGGGTGAGTAAAGCCCACAGATACCTGAGACCTTCAAACCATAATCGTTCAAGAGACTCCGCACATACTGTACGCTAAG
Organism: Bacillota bacterium; assembly: GCA_012520355.1. Taxonomy (GTDB): domain Bacteria; phylum Bacillota; class Limnochordia; order Darwinibacteriales; family Darwinibacteriaceae; genus UBA5420. The sequence goes on from JAAYOK010000042.1 coordinate 4,402, forward strand.
TCCAAGATCCTTGGTATGATGATTCCCGGGGAGTTCCACATACTCCAAACCAGCATCTCGAATCCGCTTGAAGGTTACCTCCAAATCCTCAGTACCAAACATCCAGGTACTAAAGGACAAAGTCATTTCCTGCTCTAAACGTTCCGGTTTTTCTTGCCGTAACTGTGCAAACTGCTTGGCAATGTTCTCTGACCTCACTTGAAACCTTTGCTTTTCCATGTTAACCTCCTAGCTTGCTAGAGTTCGTTCCGCACGTGCCCTAAGCGATGTAATGGCCACGGCAACAATGATTAACATACCCATGGTGGCTTCTTGCCAGAAAGGACTAATATTCAGCATGTTGAGGGCATTGGCAATCAAACCCCACAGGGCTACACCAAAGAAGGTACCAACCACACTACCCTTACCACCCACCATGGGAGTACCGCCAATCACTGCGGCACCAATGGCTTGCAGTTCCATACCTGATCCTGTGGTAGGTTGCGCTGCCCCTACCCGAGCTAGTAAGAGAAGGGCCGCCACGCCTAGAAACAAACCGTTGATGGCAAAGAACACAACCTTATTTAGGTCAATTCGGATTCCCGCGAGAAAAGCTGCCCTGGAGTTATCACCGATGGCATAGACCCGCCTACCGAGCTTGGTATAGGCTAGGATAAAATGGGTGACCAGGTAGCCTACTAAAGCAATAACAAAGATCACGGGAACAAAACCAAAGATGGTTCCTGAACCCAAAAACTCCATTTTCCCAAAGATCGTCTTCAAGGTACCGCTGGTGGCAGCCAAAGCAACTCCGTTAAAAACACTGATGGCAGCCAAAGAAACGATAAAGGATGGTGCCTTAAAAGCAATGCATCCGATCCCAATTAGACTCGAACAAACCATGGCTACGATAATTCCCACCAAGCCAGCAAGGACTGTGCTAACGCCCATTCCCATTAAAATGGCCATGACACAGGCGCTTAAGCCGATGTTGGCACCGGCTGAAATATCGATTTCACCGGAGATAATCAAAATCGTTGCCCCGCAGGCCACCAAACTTAAGACCGACACCTGACTGAGAAGATTTGTTAGATTCCGCACGGTCAAAAACCTAGGGTTGACTATACCCGTATAAATAGAGATTACGATCATAACTAGAAGTAAGAATACCCATTGCTTGGATACGAACAAGTCCTTCAGGGTCTTTTTAAGCTGGATCATTCGTTTCACCTCTTTTTTCAGAAATACCCAAAAATCCTTCCACTAGGCTTTGCTCATTGACGGAATCCGCGTCCACAATGGAAGTGATGGTTCCACCCCGCATTATAGCAATGCGATCGCTCATGGACATCAGTTCAGCCATATCCGATGAGACCATCAAAATACTATTACCCCGGCGGACTAGTTCCACCATGAGCTCGTAAATCTGGCGCTTAGCACCGATGTCTACACCCTTCGTGGGCTCATCAAAGATAAAGACCTGGGCCTCACTCTCAAGCCAGCGAGCGATGGCCACCTTTTGCTGGTTCCCGCCACTTAACTGGCCCACAGGTTTGAACATACTACTCGTTGCAATGGAAAGAGAGTCAATCAGCCGATCCACAAGACCCTTTTCACCCGCCCGATCTAAGACCAAGCGTCCCTCTTCATTCTTTAAGACCGAAATATTCTCTAAGATCGGTCGTGACATGAAAAGTCCGTCCTTCTTCCGATCCTCCGGAACCATGGCCAGACCACAATCAATCGCGTCCGATGGTCTTTTCGTAGTCACCACTTTGCCATTGAACGTGATACTGCCTGTTACCGCTGGATCGACTCCAAAGAGACAACGCATCAACTCACTACGGCCCGCTCCAACGATTCCTCCAAAGCCAAGAATCTCGCCGCGACGTAGCTCAAAGGATACATTCTGCACAAGGGAAGAAGCGCTCAAATTCTTCACTTCCAGAACTGTTTCCCCAATGGGTACCTTAGGCCGTTCGAAAAAGGCGGAACGATCCCGGCCAACCATTTTGTTCGCCAAGCTGTGTTGGTCCACTTCACTGGTGAGATAGGTGCCAACCTTCTTCCCATCCTTCAGCACTGTGACCCGATCGCCGAGCTCAAATACCTCATCGAGATAGTGGGAAATATAGATGATGCTGATACCTTGGGCCACCAATTGTCGAACAAGCTTCATGAGGGCTTCTGTTTCTTCAATTCCCAAGGAAACCGTAGGCTCATCCATGATGAGAATCTTTGCCTTGTGGTGCAAAGCTTTGACGATCTGCAACATCTGCTGTTTGGCAGGGGGCAACCGTTCCACGATTTCATCTGCTGGGATATCAATATTGAGGGAATCAAGTAATTTCTCCGTAGCAATCTTCTGTTCCTTGTAATTGACTAGACCCCTGGCCTTGGTTCGCTCATGTCCAAGGAAAATATTATCCGCGACAGTGAGGGAACTAATGAGCTCCACATCTTGATAGATGGTGGCCACTCCTAGGGATAAGGCCAGATCTGGAGTGAGGGAAGAGAAGTTGTCTCCCCATAACCCAATACTCCCTGTCGTGGGGTGCTCGGCTCCAGAGAGGATCTTAATCAGGGTGGACTTACCTGCCCCATTTTCGCCCACCAAACAATGGACTTCACCTTGGAAGAGATCGAAGTCTACATTGTCTAAAGCCTGAGTCTCCCCATACCGTTTCCGAATGGATTTCATCTCTAAAATACGCTTTCGCTCTACCATTTCAGTCCCTACCCTTACATAGCAGCAGGGCCAAAGGCCCCGCCGCGTTTGTTTAGACGTGCTCTGCTCACTATGGTAAATACTTTGCGAGCTCAGGGAAGTAATCTGCTGTTAGTTCTTGCCAGATATCGTCAACTTCCCAGGGTACTACTTCTTTCTTGTTCTCGATATTGTCTCTGGTAACTGGGGTAATTGGCAGCAAGATTGGTTGGTTCAACTCGGCACTGTCACCAGTTACGTGTTGGTACAGGGCGAGTGCGGCAACCATACCGGCCCAACCGGGGGAGCTGCTGATTGTGTAGTCCAGTTTACCTTGTTTCACAAGTTCCAAACCTGCAGGGGATCCATTCTGAGCGATAACAACATATTCGTCGAGGAGGCCTTGGCCTTCCAAGTAACGGATCACTGCTGCCACCATGTCTTCGTTCATAACCCAGATGATATCGAATTCGATACCAGATTGCACTAAGTCTTGCACTTGGTTAACTGCCACGGATGGATCGTATTCGCCAGAACGAATCACGACGATCTCGTTTTGTCCCAGTTCGGCCATGCGGTTTTTCATGGCTTCGTTGATAATTTGGACTGGACGGTGATCCAAGAGACCGGCAATGATAGCTACTTTCATACCTGGATAGTTAGCAGCCATGTATTCTGCATAGTCAATACCCATGGCTTCCCAGTCAAAGTCAATGGCTCCAACCACATCATAATTGGTTTCGAGAACTTGACCAACGTTGTCCACTGTTACGAGTGGAATACCGGCTTGTTGCGCTCTGTTGGCGGCCAAGATAGCGCCTTGGGGGTTAAAGGAGAAGATACCCATTCCGTCGACACCTTGTGTAATTAAGGAGTCAATATTTGCTACCTCGCGGCTAGCGTCATATTGGGAGTTCAATACAATGGTCTCTACACCTAGAAGCTTACATGCGTACTCAAAACCTTCTACTGTACGGCGATACCATGTGTCAGGACCAGGGGCGATATAACCGAATGTGAGCTGAGCTGCGGAGACCATCTGGCCACCAAGGATACCCATGAGCAGTACTGCAACGATCAACAATAAACCTGTTTTTTTCAACGTATTACCCTCCATTCGTTTTCTGCATTCCTTGCACTTTCCGTGCGCTTCTTGTACGCTTCGTGTTCCCCAGCGTCTTATGTTTATTGCGCTTTGGGCACTTGGCGCACTTACCCAAAATTCCGACTCAACGCTACAAGTAACTGGCTTCCATCTTCGGTCTTGGATCGTCGATCCACCACCTCCTCTAAGATACGTCTTCTTAAAATGTGCAGGTGACCCAAGTTTCTTCTTTACTACTTTGGGCGATTGCAGTTGTTAGTTGTGTGATTCGATGCCCCAGCTCAAAGGTGGGATAGTCGTTACGATTATCCTTGGCACAGGCATAAAAATTCTGAATGGAATTCTTGACGCAGTCTCCGTAGCCCTCGGGATGTCCTGAGGGGAAACTGGAGAACTCTTGGAAGAGTTCTGGAGCCAACTCAGCCTCTTTATACTGTAGCTGGTTCACCCCGCCCCGCTTGCCGATTAAGAGAAACTCAGGGTTTTCTTGCGACCAGCGTAGAGAAGCCTTAGAACCCACAACTTCAATGTGAAAATCGTTTTTGTGGCCTCCACTGATTTGGGAAACGGTGAAGTTGCCCTTGACCGAACCCGAAAACTGGAGGAGGGCTGTGGCCCAATCGTCCGTATCCACATCGACTAGAGCACCAGTACTTGGATTCTTGCGCTGAGGATGGATTGTGGCCACATCACCAAAGACCCGTTCTACTTTGAGTCCCGTGACGTATTCGGCCAGATCGAGCCAGTGGGAGCCAATATCGGCCAGGGCTCGCAGGGAACCACCAATGGACGAATCAACTCTCCAATCAAAATCTTCAGCGAACATGAGCCAATCTTGGAGATAATGGCCATGGACGGCACGGACCTCACCAATTTCCCCTTGGCTAATGAGTTGTTTCATCCACTGTACCATGGGGTAATACCTATAGCAGAAGTTTACCCCAGCAGGGAGGCCCGTCTCCTGGGCCAGGCGTGCAATTTCCCCTGTTTCCTGGGGATTGATTCCTAGGGGTTTTTCGGAAAAGACCATTTTCCCGGCTCGTAGTGCCGCTTCGTTAACTTGGTGATGCATGTGGTTGGGCGTACAGTTATGAATTGCATCTACATCTGGCAGGTTCACTAGTTCCTGCCAATCGGTGCAAACATGCTTGATGCCAAAGGCTGCCTGCAAGGTTTGGAGTTTCTCCTCGCTCGAATCGCAAAGAGCTGTGACTACAACACCTGGGATTCTCCTTAAGGCATCGAGATGGACTCGGCCAATCATGCCCATACCGATGATACCTACACGAATGAGTTCCACATCTATCCCTCCTGGTTTACCATTTCTGTTACTCGATTCATAGAAAAGACTTCATCTACGACTAATGCTGCGGCTCCTACTACACCCGCTTTGTTCTTTAGTTGACTAAAGCGAATGTCCAGTTGTTTTGTGGCTAGAGGAGTAGATTTCCGATAGACCACTTCTTTAATGGTTGTAATCCAACGACCACCAAAACCCGCTAATCCTCCACCCATGACGATCAGGGAAGGATTGATAAAGTTGATCAGGCCGGCTAAGACTTCTCCAATGGCTTCTCCGCTCATCCGAATCAAGGAGAGACAGAGTAGTTCTCCCTTGTCCGCGAGGTCAGCGATGTCTTTGGCCGTGATTTCTCCCCCTCCTTCGAGGATGGTCTTGAGGGGATAACATTCCCCATCATTCGCCAGCTTGGTCCCTAGTTTCGCCAGGGCCCTTCCGGAGGCAATTGTTTCTAGACAACCCTTGTTACCGCAGGGGCAAAGTTCTTCGCGACCTTTGAGGGAGATATGGCCAATGTCTCCCGCGGACCCGTCTTCACCTCGGTATAAGGTGCCGGCGAGGATGATACCTGCACCGATCCCGCTCCCTACTTTCACAAAGAGCTGGTTAGGAACGCCGACGCCTGCTCCATACTTCATCTCTCCCACCGCCATGAGGTTCACATCATTGTCGATGTACACCACGCAGCGGTAACGCTTACTCAGGATTTCCCGGAGGGGGTACTTGTGCCAGCCAGGCATAATGGGAGGACTAATGGGAAATCCGGTGCTAAACTCCACGGGTCCTGGGATACCCATGCCAATTCCATACAATTGATCCGATCGGACTGAGTTTGAGGCTAAAATAGAATCGATGGTGGCCATGATACTGGCCATCACCTTTTCGGGTCCGTCAGTCACTAAGAGTTCTTGGGATTGATGATCCTTGATGTTGGCATCTAGATCGCAAAGAGCGACGTCGACACTGGTTGCGCCGAGGTCAATGGCGATTACACACCCTGCTTGATGGTTAAACTCTAGTCGTCTGCGCTTGCCTGATGACGTGGTCGTTTCAATGACGAGGCCAAGTTTCAGCAGTCTCTCCACATGCAAGGAGACTGTTGACTTCGATAGGCCAGTCAAGCGTCCGATTTCGGCTCTGCTCAAAGGCTCGGAGCTGCGAATAATCTGGCAGATGGCGGCTCCTGCTGTGGCGCCGGCAAAACCGAACGGAACTGTTGTTCTCTCCAACTTCATTCTATCAACACCCTAATTAGTTCGATATTTGAACTTTGTAGTAGTTATATTCAACCATATAATCCATAATTCCTCCCATATCTAGCAAAAAATCATGGAAAATACCTCGTATGGCAATTTTTTCTAGCGCGATGTTAAGAATGTGTTGGGGCCTGGCCCCGGCGCAACTTAACGAAAAACGAAGGCTGCTCGCGCCGGGATATCCGAGGCGAACAGCCTTTCTTGGTTTGGTGTCTTTTTTTGGGATGATACGATATAGGATGATGCGATAGATGATGCGATATTCGTCATATTGTGTGGGGGCCTGGCCCGCGTTAAGCCCCGCGGTAGAAACCGCTTTCGAGCCGCTCAGCCTGCATGACTTCTTTGCCATAGGTTTGCCTAAGCTGTAAGCTGTAGACTACAGGGAAGTAGTGCAGGATGGATTCTTCTTTATGGGCTGTAAAGCAGAGTAGCTGAATTTGGTTCGCTTTAGCTACCTCAAAGACGGGGTCCAGGACATGACCTGAAGAAGCCTTGCCAAAGGGATTGTCTGCTACAAGAACCTTCCATGAATCTGATTTCCCTTCCATCTGTTGCCGAATATGGGCTAGCATGACCATGAACATCGTAATATAGGCGCTGTAGTTTTCCCCACCTGACCAGCGGGCTACATCATCCCAGGGCGCATGGTGTAAGCGTTGGTTCCGGATGAGGGATTCACTTCTGGGCTTGTAGACCTGTACTCGACAGTTCTCAATGGGAGCCAAGACATTCAGCAAGCTGCGAGTTCGGAGCAAGTCACCCAGGCGGGCATCTAAATCATCGTCATCCATACCCTCCTGCTGCCAGTTTTGCATCTTTTCAATCACATCGGACAGATAATGTTCCATGCGAACCTTGTTCTCTTCCTCAGAATTCGCGGGCCAATCCATCACTAGAAGCTGTAGAGAGCGGCCATACAGCCCAATCCGAGAGTTCTTTGGGATCTCTAAGATGCTTTCGTAAACGGCCAGAGCTCTGCGGGTACAGAGGTTTATCAAATGGGTGAAGTTCTGTTCACTCTCAGTTAGAAGTTTCTCGTACTGGACCTTATAGGCGGCGATGGCTTCAAAAATGCGAATGAACTGAGTTTCCACAAAGTCGAAGTCGTAGAGTCTTCCCTCAGCCATGATACTTTGAATCTCTCTGATGAACTGACGCACCCTGGTATTATTCGTCTTTTCTAGTTCGCTACGGTAGCGATGAAAGGCCTGGTTTACCCGGAGTTTATTCGTCTCGACTTCGCCGCTCACCTTATGGCGGCGTTCCTCCATTTGGTTCAAAGCAATCCGAGGTTTAAGTCCAAGATCCCGCCACTCTTCCGGACTTAGAGGCGCTACTTGTCTCCACTTGAGTTGGATCAAATCACCATGGATCTCCATCATCTGATCATAGGCATCCTGATTGTCCTTCTTCCAGACCGTGAGCTGTTCTTGCCTTTCAAGAAGTTCCTTCAGTGTAGCTTGAATCTGTTCCAAGCCACATCGATCCCGCTTCCATTCTTCCTCGTGGACCGTCTTATCATAGAGTACATAGGGAGCCTTGCCGTAGGTACTTCGAATTCCTTCCGCCAAGGTCGTGACGATTCCTTGACAGGTCTGAGCATGTCCCCGAGCTTCCCAACAAGTCTCTTTCAACCGAGAGACCTCAACTTGGACATCGCTTAAGCGCTGATCAGCTTGGCGAAGTTCCCCTTGGCTTACTGCCCTTTGCCTTTGGGCGAGCCACTCTAGGGATACATCCCGCTTAAAGATGGACTGCTTTGCTTCTTCCGTTTCCTGAGCCGCACGCTGGCAAAGATCCTCAAGATCAAGGCGGTCGCTTTGGCGCCCCCGGAGTTTGTCGAAGATACCTTGGACCTGTCCCTTAACCTGCTCATACGTCTCCTGGGTCTCAGTTGCATTTACTTCTTTCAAGTCAAAGGAAGTGAAATCACCTAGGTGAACCTCCATTACCCCCTGGCGACTCTCCAAGTCTCGGCCCAACTCCGCTTTTTTCTGATGCAGATCGGCAACTTCCCCATCCCAACGCTCAATTTGCTTTTTCAAAAGAGCGATCTCCCGCATCAGAAAGTCCTGCTTAACACGTTGCTCCCCATACTCTGCATGCAGGATCAGAAATTCCTGCACAAGCTCGAGATGCTTCTCCAGCTGCTTCTTTTCCTTGCCGAACCTCTCTAGTTCCACCTTGGCTTGCCTAAGCTGCTCGTTCAGGGACTTTTGCTCACTGGCGACTTCTCTCAGTTGAACCTTATTCTCTGCACTCTCTAAACCCAGAGCCTCTTCTTCCTCCCGCCATGAGTCTACAAGCTCTAAGGAATAGCTACGATAGAAACTCTCCACTTGACCCCTCAAATGGGTACTTTCTTCCGCCTTCTGCCTCAGTCCTTGGAGCTCCAACTTCTCATCTTCCATCTGCCCTTCCATATTGGACCTAAAGTCTTGGAAGTAAGCCTCAGACGTATAGAGCTGGAAGTCTTGGCTGAAAAGCGTATAAAGTTCTTCGGGCAGAATATTAAGGAGACTCCCATCTCCTCCTTTGTACCCTACAGTTAGGCTTTGTCGCACTAAGAAAAGCAAGGGGAAATCTGCAGGCAAGTTGCGCAGGGCCTGGACCGCATGGCGAACGGAATAAAACTGCCCCTTTTCTAAAATAAGGCAAAAGGGTAAGAGGGGATGGTTTTTCAGATACTCTTCTCGTTCTCCTTCAGAAGCTGGGTGGGCAGCCAACCATTCACTGCCCAAAAGTACAGGCAGACCTCTGGCTGCTAGTTCGTGCTTAACTTGAAGCATGACAGGATGGGGCACATACGAATCTCTGCCTTGTAATAATGCCCATTTCTCCTCCCGATTGGCCAATGTGGCCTGGGCGAGGACCAACTCTTGCTGACTTTCTTCCCACAACTGACGGGTTTTTAGCATGATCGTATCCTGGTGCTCCAAGACAGGCAGGTGGAAGATGGAGCGGGCAGCTAAGAGGGCTCCGACGCGTTCTGCCGCTTGTTCAAAACTATGTAATTGATCCCTGGTTATTTGTAGTTTGGTAGCCAGATCATTCTCCTGGAAGCGGAGTTCCACGCGCTGTTCTTCAAGTTGCCCGACGCGATTCTCCCCTTTTTCTACTGAGTCTTCTAAGGCCTGAAGTCGCTTTTCGGTTTCGGCCAGCTTTTCCTCATAGTAATCCTTGGTCGATGCGGGCTCTTCTTTGGAGAATTCGGGGACTATCTCGCCCAACTCTCGTTGGCTCTTGGAATAGCGGTCGAACCAAGCCACTAAGCTACCTTGCTCTTGATAAAGATCGGCCAACTGGTCCTGCTGATCGTCCTTGGTTCTGGCCACTTGTTGGAGACGTTTCTCAAGCTCCAGAATACTACCGCGCAATCGTTCTATTTGGTCTTGAAGTTGCCTTTCTTCCTCCTGCCAAGCCCACTTCATCTGGGAGCGAGTGTTCGCAAGCTGTTCCATCAACTCTGGTTCAGCCACATCCAGAGCTTCAAGGCGCTTCATGTAACCAGCGAGCTCACCTTGGGCTTTGAGGAGCTGATTGTAATGATGGAGAGCATAAAGCTGATTTGTGCTTTCCTCGACCTCCGCCGCGCGTTTTTCGGCCTTCCCATATTCCAGCTCCGTTCTTTCGCTTTCCTGTTGGGCTTCTTCATAGTCCTGTTGTTTGAGAAAGACTCGGTAACTCGCTGTTTTCCATTCCAAGTCCTCTGCTTGCTCCCGCAGCTCGGCGATTTCTTCTGCCAGCTGCTGAACCTCAACATCGGCCCCTTTCATGTGCTGATCGAACGTCTTGGCTAGAACCACCAGTTGCTGCTGGATGAGCCCGAGCTCTTTTTGCTTTTCGTTGAGAGCTCCCACAACTTGCACCACATCTTCCGCCTGACCTTGGACAGTGGCGAAGTCTGCAATGTTCTGCTTGATCACTGGAATCTGCAGAAGGGACACCTTGTACTCATTAAAGGCCTTCATCAGCTCTTGTTTTTTAGTCTCATTGCGAAAAATCACCTGCTCCACACTGGGAATAAGGAGATTGTCCAAGAGCTGGGTGGTGGTCTTGCAGCGTTCGAAGAATTTGTCTACTCCCCCTTCGGAGTTGTTGGTGTCCCGGATGTTCTTCCATTCTTCGGGCAGGATATGGTACTGTCGCAGGCGTTCTTGGTAGCTTTGAACCTGGTCGAAGACTTGCACCTGGTACTGGGCCTCATTGCGAAACCAATCCCGGAGTTCCTGAAAGCGCATGGATTGGCGCCGGCCATTCCCATGTTCCGTGACAAGGGGTAGAGTTGCGATGGTCAAACCTTCCTCGTCTCCAGTTTCACCCAAAATGGGCTCTGGATAGTCAAAAAGGTAGTTGAAATAGCGGAACTGGTCGTCGGCTCCACTACTAAAGCAAAAGCCGGTGCAGAGATAGTCCTTCTGGTCGCCAGCACGATCAAGCAGCCATTCCACGGCCACATGCCCCGTATACTTTGAGCTCTCTAAGAGTTCTGAGATTCTCCGACCCTGCAGTCGCTCATTGGGCAGGACAACCTGCATCAAGAGTTGCAAGAGGAGGGTCTTCCCTCCACCATTGGTCAGAAGTACCAAGGTATCTCTTTCGGAAAGATCAAGGAGTAGATCGGGAAACTGCTTTTTGGAATAGTCGTATTGAATATTCGTAACCCTAATGCGATTAATTCTGGGCATGGAAGTCCTCCCTTCCTTGCTCTTCTCGGCCAAAATCCAGAGGTTGAGCCAGTAGTTGTAGGAGCTGGTCCTTGCGCTGGCTATGGAAATAGTACTTGATGACCAAGTGTTCGAGCTTGGGCAGAAGGCGAATTTCCGAATCACCTAAGACTTGGACTAAGCCCTCGTTTTCTAGAAAACTTAGGACCCGCAAGAGAAAACTGATGCGATTATTGCGTCCCCTACGCTGGTATTTCAAGGTTTCATTAAACGCTGGAAGCTCACTCCAAATCCGAGCTACACTCGATAGATTGACCTGCATTGTTTCCTCCAAGGCTGTAACCTGTTCTTCGCTTGCGGTCTCAATTTCGGCAATATGACCGGTCATGATCGCTTCCAGTTCTTCTAAGGGAAGAAATTGTCTTGAGGTTAGGGCTTGATCATCACTGTTATAGAACTGAGCCAATAGACAGAGCATAGCAAAATAGGCGAGGTAGAGCTCGCTGTTATTTTCCAGCTTCATGGCTGCGCGCAATTCCTCGTTGGTATACCCAAAGAAGTCATTGTTGATCCCTGGGGTGAGATAGAGATTCGTGCCCATGGCAAAGATCTTCAAATCTGCCTCCTTTTCGATAATCTCCTCCAGAATGAAACGCACGTTGGGATTCTGTTCGTAATGGTATAAAAGTTCCTGGTCATCCTGGACGCGTCCGGTGGGCAAGAGCTGCAGAAAGATTCGAAAAGCCAGTCGCACATCTTCTTGATTCCAATCCATTAGTCTACCCTCCGTACTAGAAAATCAGTCATTACATAGCCACTCGGGAGCCGCAACACATCATCAGTAGCCACAATCTCTAAAGCTACTAACTCCCGCAGTTCTGGGTTTTCCGACACCAAACTCACAAAAGCTCGAGGAATGTCATCCAAGACGATGGTGTCCACTTCTTGATCCGACAAAAGGGGAATTCTCCCCAGCTGGTGGAGTTGCACTAAGAAAGTGTAAAAATCCAGGCGAGTAGTGAGGAGATTGTACGTTTCACGATCGCCCTTTTCCAATTCTGCTAAGACTTCCCCTATACGCAACTCCTCTTTCTCTAACAAGGGTTCCACTACAATTCCGACATAGAGTTGGAGGAACTGTGCTTTTTCCTGCTCTTTAGCTTGTTCCCTGGCTTCTTCTTCTCTGAGGCGTTCTTCTTCGAGCTGCCATAGTTCTTCCTCGGACACTTCGTCTTGGCCCTGCCGTTTCAGTGGTTGGCCTAGGAAGATACGATTGGGGTTAAAGCTTGGCCGAACCCTTAAGGGCAATATGGGATCAAGAATTTGTTTAAGACGTTCTAGTTCGATGTTGCGCTGTACCACAGGACGCAGAAACTCTGTTGCAAAATTGACCTTCGTAGCGAAAGACGTGAGGATCATCTGTTCAATAGTTGCGATCATAAGATTATGAATGCGAATTTTGTCCTTGAAGAGAGACTCATGATCGTGAATGACATCGTGGAGCCTACGGCGGATGAGGGTAACGGCATGCAACGCCTTTTCTTCTTTCGGTGTGATCCCACCGCTCCGCAAGTCCTCCAACGTCTCACCCACGAGCTGGGCAAGTTCCTTGAAGACTTGTTGTTCTCTTTGGAGCTGTTCGTCAATTCGCCTGAGTTGGACTTCGAGTTCCCTCTCCCGGGCCACTTGTAAAACATCCCGGATGATTCTTTCTTCTAGTTGTCTGACCTTCTGTTTCTCGCTCCGAACCGCTAGGGCTAGTTCCTCCACAGAGCGGAGGGCACCATCGAAAACTCCCTTTTGAATCTGCTGACGCAAGTAAAGTTGGGTGATAGAAACCTGCAGCTCGTTATACATCTCCTTCGTTTTGAACAGCATTTCTAGGCCAGCGGTGGAAAGGCGGAGTCGCACCACTTTGCCTTGGATTTCATAGTCGTCAATTTCCACCAGTAAGAAGCGGAAGGTTTTCTCTTCCTTACTCTCCCAATCGGGATAGGTGTAACTGTGATACTTTCCTCGATTCATCAATCCATCACGGACGAGATAATACGTCAGTTCCAGAGCTTCCTGGTAGTCTAAGGTTTCCCCGTAGTAAGAGGAGAGCAGTTCCTGGAGAAAGCGAGTGATGTTCTCATAGGTACTGTTTTTTTCTAAGCGAATCATGTCTTCCAAGATATAAAGCATGACAGCCAAGGCTAAGGTTGGCAGGGAATAAGGATACTTAGTCTTTTGACTCAACTCAAGGAGGGGTGAGAAGACAAGGATATTTTCAATTCGTTCAGCAAAGCCTTGTAAGATTTCAAGTTTGCGTTCCAAGGTCCTGTACCTCCTAGTCTTGGTGCTCTCGTTCAGATCATTCGTGCAGTTTGTGTAGTTCGGCAAGAAGGGCTATACTTAAGCCTTCTTGCGGTAGATACCGGCCGCTCAACAACAGATGCTCTAGATCGTTTTGGAGGGGAAGCTCAAATTCCGCTAAGAAACGGTCAATGGCCTCAGCTTGGCGACGCTGGGAGGTTTTCAACTTGGGGGCATAGGTGCCATGACGCTTGAAGAGTTCTGCGTAGAAAAAACGAGCTGCCACAATCTTGAAACCTTGGGGCTGGTAGGCTTGTACGAGTTCGTCATAGATGGCGATTCCTTCTGGATCAAGATCGCCAAAATAGTGGCAAATTAGGTTAGATGGGATGATGCCACCTGGAAACAGTTCCTTTAAGAAGCTGAAACTGCGAAGGATCTTACGCCCCTCTCCGTAAATCAAAAATTTGAAGGTGATCCCATCCCAGGTGACCATATTCTCTAAGAATAAGGACTTGAAAGAGAAGAAGGTGTCTTTGTTTTCCACAATGAGAATGTGGAAAGGTTGCTCTCTGGATGGCTGTTTTAGCTCCTGTTTAAGACCTAGTAAGGCGGGAACATAATAGAAGAAGGGTTCGTAGGTATAGTGGCAATTGAGATCAGCCAGAACGAGTCCTACCGATTCGAGTAGGGCTTGTCCAGGGCCTGAAGCCAAGAATTTCTCGTCACGAAAGAGCTCAAAGGAACGTTCGTTGATGGTGACAGGGCGCGCGGGAGTTTCCGTAGCTTGACGGAAATATCGATCTAGGGCCTCTAAATAAGGCTCATCCCTCTTGTAGAGATCAGGTCTCTTGAGGTACTGGGCTAGATCGAGTTTGGGGTGGTAATATTTGAGGAGCTGGCGCTGTTCTTCTAGGGGAAGACTCTTTGCAGCCGGGATAATTTGATACCCATTAAATAGAGGCGGGTTCAAACCATTGGTTTTTCTGACTTTTATCGGTTTGAGACGATTTTCCATGACGAGCTGTCCGATCAGGGCAGCAAAGGCTGGATAACCACCCTTTTGCCAGTAGCGTTGGAGAGTGAGATTCTTGATCAAGTAGTCTTCCAAGACCTTGGTCTGGATTCTTTTGACCGGCACTTCGGTAAGAAACTGTTCAATAAGACTAAGCACACTACCACCTGCTCTTGAAATTCACAAATCTCCCCATATGGTTCCTCATGATGGGTCTCCCTAGTGATTCAAGAACAAAGCTCCATAACCTCCTTGATCCAAAAGAGGATCATTAGGGGGGAGCGATATTCGTCATATTGTGTGGGGGCCTGGCCCTCACACAATATACTTGATTTCGGAATTGGGGAAGGCTACGGCGATGGTCTTTTCAAAGAAGTCTTTGATGTCGGCCATCGTTTCCTTAGGATACACCCACTTTCCATAACCAAATTGTCCATACTTGTATTGACGCTCTTCTTCATCCATGGGGAGTGTGCTATTGGGAAACACCTGTTCAATATTGGATTTGGCTTTCTTAGTAAAGCGATGAGTAATAAGTTCAAATGTGGGGTTCGACTCGCGGCCTATCTGCTCCGCCAAGGCCCTGATGGCCTCCTCGTATTCTTGCTGCCAGTTATCATACGTAATGATGGGTGCAATGAGAAAACCCAGGGGATACTTCGCTTGGGAGACTTTCTGGGCAGCCTCGATCCGCTCCTGGAGGGAAGCAGTTCCCTTCTCATACTTCCCAATGATGGTTTGGGTGTTGAGGGAAAAGCGGACCTCGGTGTGTCCATGATGGGGAACTTGCAGAAGAGAGTCGACATCGGAGAATTTGGTGACGAAGCGGAAACGGCCCAAATCGGTTTGGCCAAAGAACTCAATGGCGCGTTTGAGAGAGCCTGTTAGGTATTCCGTGGGAATAGGGTCTGAAGTGGCGGCTCCTTCAAAGATGGTAATTTCAGGTGCCCTTTCAGCGATATATTTCTGGGCCTGTTCTAAGATTTCCTCGACATTGACATAGACCCGAATCGCTGGTTTTGGTCCGAGGGTTGTCTGTAGGTAACAATACTCACAGAAACCAGGACAACTCGTAGCAAGGGGCAGCTGGTAGTGGGCTGAAGGCTTGCAGGAAGAAAACTTAAGTGTCCGCCTTACCCCAATGACCAAACTCTGTTTCGCTTGGACATACTTTTCCTTTGGGGTCTTACCAGGAATGCCGGTGACGCGATTATGGGACGGGGTAGTTTGAATTTCGATGCCTAATTCTTGAAAATGGGTATAGAGTCTTTTCCCAAGCGGATATTCCAAAGCAGCAGGCTCAAAGATCGCCCGCCCAGGAGTGAACTGTTTCATTCCATCACCTCGTCCTTCCCTTGTATTTTCCCATCCAGACGCAGGGCTTTTCTAGATAGCCGGCTCAATTAGGTACCGCCTGAGGTGGATACGTTCTATTATGTATTGGTTCCCTAAGAGCAATGGGCATATTCGGAATTGCGCGGGGGCCTGGCCCCGGCGCAACTTAACGAAAAACGAAGGCTGCTCGCGCCGGGATATCCGAGGCGAACAGCCTTTCTTGGTTTGATGTCTTTTTTTGGGATGATACGATATAGGATGATGCGATATTCGTCATATTGTGTGGGGGCCTGGCCCCAATTTGACGATTTCTAGCCTTTGACTCCGGAGGTTAGCATTCCTGAGACGAAGTATTTCTGCAGTGCGATATAAACTACAATCAAGGGTATCACCGAAACCACAGAAGCAGCTAAAAGCAAATGCCACTGGGCGCCATAAGCACCCTTAAATTGCATCAAACCCATGGTGGCTGTGTAGAGTCGCTCACTTTCCAAATAGATCACAGGGCGCAAGAGATCGTTCCAGTTATTCATAAAGGCAATAATGATCAAAGAGGCGCTCACTGGCTTAGCATTTGGAAAGAAGACTCGGGAGAACATCTGCCAAGGATTCGCTCCGTCGATAAAGGCCGCTTCTTCCATGGAAGCCGGTATGTTCTCAAAGAAGCCCCTAAAGAGGAAGGTGCCGAAGGAACCCACCAGCATGGAAGGGATAATCAAAGGAAAATAGGTGTTATACCAGCCAAGCTTGAGCATCATTAAGTACTCGGGAATAATGGTCACTTCCACCGGAATCATCATGGTAGCTAAAAGGGTTCCGAAAACCAGGTTCTTACCCCTAAAGTGCATGCGGGCAAAGGCAAAACCCCCTAAACTACAGGTGAAAAGCTGTCCTAGGGCGGCTGAACCGGCCACGATCACAGAGTTCAAGACATAGCGCAAGAAATTGTGATCGTAAAGAACGACCCGGTAATTATCCCACATCCGTTCTGTAAAGAAGGTGCTAGAGGTAAAGCGCGGCGGAATACTAAAGACTTCCCCCATTGTCTTAAGGGATGTGGCAACCATCCAGAGAAATGGGAAGACGGTCACTGCCCCAATTAGTAGTAAGAGGATATACAAAGCTAGTTTCCGAAATCTCTTCATCATTCCCACCCCCTAATCTACCGTCTCGACCCAATACTTGCGGGCCCAGAAATTGACGAAGGTAATCACACCGACAATAATCAAAAGCACAAAGGACATAGCCGAGGCATAACCCATTCTGAAATGTACAAAGGCATTGATATAGGTGAAGAAACTTAAGGTGGCGGAAGCATAGTTCGGCCCACCCTCGGTCATAGCCATGGTAATATCAAAGCTCTGCAAGGATTGAATTAAAGCAATAATGCCGATAAAAAACGTTGTGGAAGACAAAAGCGGTAATGTAATATGCTGTAACGACTTCCAGCGGGTCGCCCCATCAATTTTGGCCGCCTCATAGAGTTCCTCTGGAATATTCTGGAGGCCAGCCAAAAAGAGAATCATATGATAGCCCGACATCTTCCAAACATAGACCATAACTAAAGTGATGAGAGCATAGCGAGAATCGCCCAAGAACGACGGGATATTGTACACTCCCATATCCTGCAAGACATTGGGCAAAAAGCCAAAGCGCGGACTTAAAATCCAGCTCCAAACCACACCAACCGCCACAGTGGAGGTAATCACTGGCAAGTAGTAGAGCCCTCGGAAGAAGGTCATACCCTTAATTCGGTTATTCACCAGGACAGCCAAGAAAAGACCCACCACCATAACGCCTATCATATAAAGCACACTGAAGACTAAGGTGTTCTTGAGAATTAGCCAAAAGGTGCTGGAATTAAAGAGTTCCACATAATTGGCTGTGCCAATCCACTTGGGCGGAGAAAACACATTCCAACTGGTAAAACTCGCTAAGAAAGCGGCAATAATCGGGCCGATCCGAAAGAAGACCAACCCCAAAATCGTGGGGGTAATAAACAGCCATGGTGCAACTTTTCCGTACTTCATGGGCAACCTCCTATCCGGTGAAGCGGGGGAGTAGCTCCTCCCCCTACCCCACCGACAATCCTTACGTACTACATTCTACGGTTCTGGGTAATATCTTTCTAAAACTACATTACCATCTCGAGTAATCTTCTCAATGGCCTCATCCACAGTTTGCTGACCATTGGTCACTGCATCAAGCTCACCGTTCATACCGGCGCCACCTGTCGAAGCATAACCTCTCCATTCGCTCCAGCCCATGTTAAAGGTGGTGCGTACAGGAGTGTCACCGAGGGCCAAAATGAGTTCCATATTTCCAGGTTGTTGATCCTTCTGGAGCCACTCTTCCGACAAGGCAATGTCTCTGTAAATGGGCACCTTACCTGGCATATAGGTTTCCACTGGACGATTAGCACCAATCAAGTAACGGACAAAGGCCCAAGCTTCATCTTCGTGCTTGGTTGTAGCGGCGATTCCAACGGAATCAGGCCAGTAATACGAACGCTCTTCACCTGGCTCCAAAGAGGGTCCCTTGGGCACATGGGCGATGCCCCATCTAAAGGAGTCACCAGCCATAGTGCGCACATGGTCAACCATCCAGGAACCATCAACCCACATGGCAGTTTGTTGTAGTGGGAAGAGGTCTTGCTGACGCATACC
>JAAYOK010000284.1 GCA_012520355.1 Bacillota bacterium
GGCCATTCTCCTGCAAAATGCGGGAAAAACGGCTCAGGGACTTTCCTCATCCGCCTCTACTCCGACGGGAACGTAGACATAACTTATATTGCCATCAATCTCCACCTCATAAAAATCGCACATTTGATCGTTCTTTGGTATGGATCCAATGTACCGTGCCATTCCGGGAAGGTCTACTGGATTTTTTGCCATGGCATCTCCCCCTACTCCTTATGGGTAGTATGACTCTCCCCTGCCTGAGCTATACAAAAAGATGGGGAGAGGCTCCCCATCTTATCAAATCTAGTCCTACTGGATGTGTTCCTGCAAGTTCGTTATGGCCTCAAAAAAGGTGATGTCACACTTCAGAGGTGTAATGGAAACATAACCTCGCTCCACTGCCACCACATCAAGATTCAACTCGTCTGAGTCGGGAGAGACTGGAACTCCCCCCATCCAATAGTAATCCTGACCCCTGGGGTCTGTACGTTGTTGCATAACGCCATCATAATTGCGTACACCAAGACGAGTGAGACGAATTCCTTTGATCTCACTCAATGGAATGGCAGGGATATTGATGTTTAAAATACCCCCCTTGGGAATAAGCTCTGGCTGGATCAAGAACCCTGGTTTTTCATAGAGTAGGCTGTGGACAATCACTGAAGCAGTCTCAAACGCTTCGGGAGTGATCGAACCACACAGAGAAAACGCCAGACTTGGCACGCCATGGAGTGCGCCTTCCATGGCGGCTCCTACTGTACCAGAGTAGAGAACATCCCAGCCCAGATTAGAACCATTATTAATGCCTGAAAGGATGAAGTCAGGCGATAGGTCTAGACCTCGCAAACCCATCTTCACACAATCAGCTGGAGTACCATCGAGCATATAACCACGTTCCACCTTAGTCAGACGGAGGGGCCTATGGACGGTAATGGCTTGACTCATGCCACTGTTTTCTTGGTCTGGTGCAATCACAGAAAGCTCGCTCCCTGCCTTGAGACTTTTCCTAAGAGCGGCTAAACCAGGGGCAAATAAACCATCGTCATTGACCAATAGCAACTTTTTCATCACATCAACCCTTATTTATAACTTGCCCGTTTGACGCCGGGTGTGGAGACAAGCTCCTCTATAATCTTGACCCTACTGAACTTGGGGGAGATTTCCACCTCTAAGTCGAGCTTGGCCTCACCCGCATCATCTGACGATAACTGCACATTAAACACGTCTACATCATATTTGGCCAAGACCGCGAACACCCTGGCGAGTTGACCTGGGGTATCCTGAATGAGTAAGGTCATTACTTCGTGTTTCGTACTGAGATAATTCCATTCCAGTTGGTTTAAGACAACGAGAGTTAACACTACGAGGAAGGTAGTCAAAACAGCAGCAAAATAGAAGCCTGAACCCACTGTAAGGCCAATACCAGCCACGGTCCAGAGGCTCGCCGCTGTGGTTAGACCACGTACGTTTGCTCCCTCCCGCATAATCGTCCCTGCCCCGAGAAAACCGATTCCACTCACTACTTGGGCTGCAATTCGGGCGGGATCATACCGCCCACCGAACGTGTCTGCAAAGGCATAGGCAGACATGATCATAATTAGAGCTGAACCCACACTGACAAGGATGTGTGTACGAAAACCAGCGGGGCGCCCCATACTTTCTCTTTCTAGACCAATTAGACCCCCGAGAACCAAAGCTAGTACGAGCCTAACTGCAATTTCAAAATTTGTAATATCCAATGAGTTCTCCTCCAATCCAGGTCAGGAAAACTTAGTCTACATCAAGACCCATCTCCTGTAACGCATAGCTTAACCCAATTTCCACATGTTGTCTAGACATTCCGCCCTGGAGATAACCAATATAGGGTTCCCTAAGGGGGGCATCGGCACTGAGTTCAATCGATGAACCCTGGATGAATGTGCCTCCAGCCATAACGACCTCATGGACATAACCAGGCATGAGGCTCGGTACCGGCATATAATGTGCATCGATGGGTGCCGCTTTTTGGATCCCGTGGCAAAACCTGAGTAGCTCCTCCTGGGAGCGGAACCTGATAGCTTGTACAATGTCTGAACGTGGATCTTGTGCTTGGGGTGATACCGTAAAGCCTAGTTCAGTAAAGATCTGTGCGGCCAAAATAGCTCCACTCAACGCTTCACCCACTACATGGGGTGCCAAAAAGAGACCATGGAGGATCTCCCTTGTTAGGCCAAACATGGCACCAAGCTTGTTTCCAAGGCTGGGAGCCGTTAGGATTTCTCCGCACAGGTCGACAAGATCTTCTCTTCCAGCAATATAGCCTCCACTTGTGGCCAGTGTACCGCCTGGGTTTTTAATTAAAGACCCAGCGATTAAATCGACGCCTACCTCCAGTGGTTCAAAATACTCAACAAACTCGCCATAACAATTATCAACAAAAATAATGCAGTTGGAATTCTTCTTGCGAATAGCCTTGACGGCCTCGGCAATGGCAGAAATCCTGAGAGCAGGCCTCCAGCTATAACCCCGGGAGCGCTGTAACATCACCATCTTGGTCTTCTCGCTCACGGCAGCGGTAATTCCAGCTAAATCAAGGGTTAAATCGGCCTGAAGGGGTACCTCTTTGTAGATAATGCCCCTTTTGACAAGGCTCCTTGGTGAATCTCCACGCACACCAATGACTGCTTGTAATGTATCATAGGGAGCTCCACTTGCCGACACAAGTTCCTCACCGGGTTCGAGGATGGAAAGGCAGATGGAAATGGCGTGGGTTCCAGAGACAATTTGCGGTCTCACCAGTGCTGCTTCTGCCCGAAACACGCGGGCATAGACCTCTTCGAGAGTCTCGCGCCCTTGGTCAGAGTAGGCATAGCCGGTGGAGTCTGTAAAACAATGACTCCCCACTCTCGCAGCATGAAAAGCCTTGAGTACTTTCTCTTGGTTCGCGAGGGCAACTTCTTCTACCGGGCTGAGATATGGCTGAATCTCCTGTTTGGCTGCCTTAATTATCTTCACTGGGAACCTCTTTCGGTGCAGGGACCCCGTAGTTACCCTTGACCTGCACAGCTTTTCCCGGTAGTTTCTCAAGGACACTTTCCTTCACTTGCTTTTCAGAATATATCTGTAAACGGAACTTACCATTGGGACTTTGATACATCTCAAACTCACCGGTAATTCCATGTTTATTCCAAAGTTGGTCAGCTACAAGCTGCATGTCTTGTTCAGTTTCAAATTCATATGCGATGGAATACACTTGGCTAATCCTCCTGAAGTTGCATTGTTTGATTGTTGTTCGTTATCATTAGGTACAAATCCTTCTCTCACCGGACATTCAGCGGAAATCAACGGGCGTAATGACCGTCAACTCGCCTCGGGTCAAATCCTCTTTCCGGGCCAAACGAACGGCCTGACGCCGCATCAGCTGTTCCACTAAGTTACGTACTGCCCGAGCATTACCAAAAGTTGCTGGATCGCCGCTTCTTAGACGCCGAATTTCCCGAATCAGTTCTTGTTCAGCGTGAGCGGTGAGCGTATACTCCCTCTTTTTCAACATCCCCAAGGCGATCTTGTAGAGCTCGATATCGGAATAGTCGGGAAAGTGGATCGTGACCGGAAAACGGGAGCGAAGACCGGGGTTCGTGGCAAGAAACTGTTCCATAGGCCCTGGATAACCAGCCAGAATCACAACAAGGCTATCTCGTTGATCCTCCATAGCCTTGACTAAGGTGTCGATGGCCTCTTTACCAAAATCTCGACCGCCACCACGGGCCAGTGAGTAGGCTTCATCAATGAAAAGTAGACCCCCTGCCGCTTGTTTGATGACCTCCCTCGTCTTCTGGGCTGTTTGGCCGATATACTGGGCCACAAGGTCCGCACGTTCCACTTCTACTGTGTGCCCCTTCTCCAGGATACCGATTTCTTTCAGCATCTGACTAAAGATCCGGGCAATTGTGGTTTTCCCCGTCCCTGGGTTTCCTGTGAAAATGGTATGTAGACTCATGGGCTCACAAGTCATGTTCAAGAGTTCCCTGTACTTTTGAATCAGAGCGAAGGCCTGGATTTCATCGATCACTTTCTTTACAGACTGTAACCCAATGAGAGAGTCCAACTCCTCTTGTAGTTTGCGAAGCGTGAATTTCTGGCTACTTTCCAGTCCTCTCCAGGCTGACTCGGGCTTCATAGACAAACACCTCCTGCCCCTCTCCCTAATCTTACGCTAATGGGGCTAGGAAGGTTCCCTGGAAAATACTTCCCATAAGGAATGGATCTGCTCCTTGATGACTTCGTGTGGCATTTCGCTCGAGTTAAACCAATGGATGTCCTTGTTGCGCTTAAACCAAGACATCTGGCGCTTGGCATAGCGGCGCGTGTCCCTCTTCAAAAGTTCCACTGCTTCCGGTAAAGTCATTTGGTTCTGCAAGTAATAGGCAATTTCCTTGTAGCCTAGGGCTTGCAGGGCTGTGGGCTGATCGGGGTAGGCTTTGAGTAGCCGATCTACTTCTTCAATAAGTCCTTCCTGTAACATGATATCGACCCGGCGATCCACTCTGGCATAAAGCTCTTCCCGATTCCTACATAGGCCGATATAAAGGGCTCGATAAGGCCTCTCACTTTCTTGCACTTTCCGCTGCAAAGAACTGATGGCTTCACCCGTTCTTTCATACACTTCCAGTGCTCGAATGATACGACGCAGGTCATTGGGATGCAGCTTCTTGGCGCTTGGCGGGTCTATTTCCTGCAGTCTCTCGTAGAGACTACGGGGATCGATGGCAGCTTGGGCCTCTAGACGTGCACGGATTTCTTCATCGGCTGAGGCATCGGGAAACAAGAATCCCTTCAAGAGTGCATCGATATAAAGTCCGGTTCCCCCTGAGAGAATTGGCACGATACCTTGATCTTTGAGACCAAGGAGTACCTGCTCCGCTTGGTTCACATAATCCGCTACATTATACGGTTCGTTAGGTTCCACAACATCCAACATATGATGGATAATCTTCGCTCGTTCTGCTTGGCTTGGTTTAGCTGTCCCAATATCCATGCCTCGATAGACCTGCATGGAATCGGCAGAGATGATCTCGCCGCCAAGCTCAGCGGCGAGTTCTAGGCTAAGAGCGGTCTTACCCACTGCTGTAGGTCCGAGTATGACTAGAAGTCGTTGTTGAGGCACAAACTCACTCCTAAGTGCGGCCAAAACGCCGCAGTAATTCTTGATTCTCGAGACGAACAATGATGGGCCTTCCATGGGGACAGGTGTAGGGGTTCGACGTCTTGCTTAAACCCTCTAAGAGAGCCCTGATTTCTTGTTCATCAAGGTAATCGCCGGCTTTGACAGCCCCTTTACAGGCTAGAGTAATCAAGGCCTGTTTCTTCTGGGGCGTGGTTTTCTTTGCTGTGGCCGCAATCTCTAGGATTTCCTCTTTCCAGTTTCCCCCACTTTGGGCCAAGGAACTAGGAACCGCCCTCAGAAGGAATGAATTGCCGCCAAAGGGTTCCAGTTCCAGGCCAAAACTTGCCAAGAGCTCCAGTCCGTCTTCGACCAGACTCGCTTCACTAGGCGTGAAGTCCAGATGTTGCGGCAGAATTTCTTGCACATGAATTGTGGAACTCTCCCAGGATGCCTCCAATTGTTCTAGGAGAATACGCTCATGGACAATATGTTGATCTAAGAGCCAAAGACCCTGGGGAACTTCAAGCAAGATGTAGCTTTGGTGTAGCTGCCCTATGATCCGGCCGGTCTGAAGCCCCAGGCGGATCGCATCATCCGTCTTTGTAACTTCCTCTGCTTGGTATGCAGGTTTCGGTTCTTGCACCACCAAGTCTTTAGGAGCCTGACGCACTTTTACTCTTTCGCCGCGATAGTCCTTCAGAAGTGCGTCCATATGCTCCCAGGTTTCAGGCTTCCAGGTAAGTTGTCCTTGGATAGCCTGGGGTTTACTTTTGACCGGGCTTACCAGGGACGGTGCCTTGCCTTCCAGAGCAGGCGCTAAATTCTCCTTGGCTAGTGCAGAGCGAATGGCTTGGTGTAGATCGCTGAACATGGTTTGTTCCTCGGCAAAGCGGACTTCGGCCTTGGCCGGGTGTACATTGCAGTCTACTAAGCTCGGATTCAGCTCTACAATGAGGATCGCCCAGGGGAAGATGCGACTTGGTAAACGGCCGTCATAGGCCTTTTCTAGCGCGGCACGCATTGTTGGATTATGAATGACGCGGCCGTTCATAACAAAAATCTGACCTGAGCGATTGCCCTTGGCCAGGCGAGGTGAACCTAGATAACCCTGGACTTGACCCCAAGGGAAACTAGCCTTGAACCTCACTAATTCACTTTGGATGTTCTTCCCTTGTACAATCAAGATCGCATCGAGGAGGCGACCTGAGCCAGAGGTCGCGAGTACTGTCTTACCATCGGCTATGATCCGAAACGCAATGTGTGGATGGGCTAGAGCTAAGCGAGTACTGAGCTCTAGGATCTGTCTCCTCTCGGCAGAGGCTGACTTGACGAACTTCAAACGAGCGGGAACATTATAAAAAAGCTCCCGGATCTCCACAGTCGTACCCGCAGGCGCGCCCACTGGTTGGGTAACCCAGCGCCCTTGCTCTTGCCAAATCTGATATCCGTTTTCTTGTGCCTCAGGTCGGCTCGTTAGGGTTAACCTGGCTATACTAGCCATACTAGGCAGAGCTTCCCCCCGGAAACCTAGCGTAGAAAGGGCAAAAAGGTCCTCGGCGCTCGTGATTTTGCTGGTGGCATGGGGTTGAAAGGCAAGTTCTAGTTCATCTCGGGCGATACCAGTGCCATTATCTTGAACCCGAATATAGTCCAGCCCCCCATTTTTGATCTCAATGACAATTTGCGTGGCCCCAGCATCAACCGAGTTTTCCACGAGTTCCTTCACGCAAGAGGCAGGGCGTTCAATGACTTCACCTGCAGCTATTTTGTGCGCGACCTCTGGAGGTAATACCTTAATTTGCTTCAAAGGATCCATCCTCCTTTGCAATTCGCTGTTGCCAAAGAACCAGGGTCTGAAGTGCTTCTAAGGGCGTTAGACTATTCAGATCCAGACGCAAGAGTTCTTGCTCCAGTTCACTTGAGGCTGTGTCTTCAGCAACCGCCTCTAGATGGGCCGTGTCATAATCCAGTGTCTTAAATAAGTCGAGTTGCCTTGGACCATGCCCCCTTGTTTCCAACTCTTCTAGGAGGTGAAGGGAACGGCGCACCACAGAGTTTGGCATGCCTGCCATACGTGCGACGTTAATTCCGTAGCTCCGATCGGTACTTCCCCTTGAGACGCGGTGCAAGAAGTAGATGTCGCCATCCTTTTCCTCCACCTCCACCCGGTAGGTGACCAGTCGTTTCAAACTATACTCCAGCGCTGTGAGCTCGTGAAAATGGGTCGAAAACAAGGTCCGAGCCCTGATCTTGGCATGAATATGTTCAATTACGGCCTGGGCGATGGCCATGCCGTCAAA
>JAAYOK010000285.1 GCA_012520355.1 Bacillota bacterium
CCCATCGCCGAAGGCGACCATGTGCTCCAAGGGCAAATCAAGGAGTTCGCTGACGTTCTTCAAGGCCTGTCCCTTATTGGTCTCGGCATCTACAATCTCCAGGTAGTGAGGAATGGAACGTTGGGCCGAAACGCTCGGCACCCTCTCCTCTAACCTACGCTGGACCTTCAGAATCAAATCTTGTTCTCCCATGAAGAGGATTTTGTGGGCTTGTACTCCCTCTAGGTCCCGGACCTGCCCTTGCCAACCAACCATTTTTGCTTCATGGGTCGACCAGTGATTTTCCTCACGGATATACCAATCCCAGCTCGAATAGACATTGACGCTTAAGCCAGCCTCTTCGCCGATGGCGATGACTTCTTCTGTGGCCTGCAGATCCATGGGTCTTTCATATAATACTTCACCGGCTCGAACAATAAAAGCCCCATTCAGACTAACATAAAAGGGCTCCAAATTCAGCTCCTCCGCAATCGGATCGATAGCCTTGGGCGAACGGGCGCTAGCTAACATGATTGGGGCACTGAGCTCCCCTTTTTTCAAGAGTCCCATTGCCTCCTTTGTGGAGGGCAGGATCTTGTAATCGGTGGTGAGCAAGGTTCCATCAATATCAAAGACATAAAGCTTAGGGTCTAGCATCCACAAGGCTCCTTCCATTTGTTCTTGTTATCTTCCACAACAAGTCTGATCTCCCTGCCAAAAAAAGACGACCTCCCTAAAGCGGGAGGTAGCCGAGATTACCAACGATTCCAAGAAGGAGTTGGCGGCTGGTATAGATGGGAATTGTCCTGTAAGACTAAGTTTCTCCCATAGACCAAGATGGTTGGTCCGGGTAGTTCATCTTGGTAGTAATTCCAGTAGGCATCATCACTATACTTATAAACGCTGAAGGAAAAGACGGTGGCATCTCCCCTAGGCTGGGGTGCCCACATGGAGAGGAGCATATAGGGTTGGATTCGTTCGACTCTTCTCTTTTCGGGAGAATATTTGAATCCGCCTTCTACTGTGCGAATTTGAATCTGTCCGGTGTCTTCTGGACTGATCCCCCGGTAATACTCATCCACCATGAGGTAGGGGTTCTCCCTGTCAGCAGCCAAAAAAGCCAAATCGACCCGCACATTTACTTCTGACCCGGAGCGAACAACATAGGAGTTAGGCGAAAAGATCTCTTGGGTCTGCACTTCAACCACAGCGGTCCGATCCCAAGTGCTCGCCTCAACGGCCAAGGGTTCCCCGCGCCAGGTTGAACTTAAGTTAAAGGATTCCACCAGAACCGTCCGGGCCGGCACAACGATGGTACGATCTAAGAAGAAAGGTCGCCAGCGCTGATCCCAACCTTCAGACGCAAGTGTAACGCTCTTGCGGGAGTTTGATTCATTGGCTAAAGCCACCTTCACGGTATCTCCCTCCAGCCAAGCCACCACCGCAACATCACCTAGATAGCCATCTCTTAATGTGGCAAAACTCGGAGAGCTCACCAACAAAACCAATACGATCACAATTGCAAATGATTGAATACATGCCAAACGGCGCACTCATCATCCCTCCATCTACTAAACTACGAAGCATCATTATACTTCTTCGATCCTACCATATTTTATCTGCCAGTAGTAAAGAAACTTACTCCGTGCGATCATCTTGACTTACATCGTGCGAAATTATACGGTAAACGCACGGAGGTGTCAACGTGAAGTGTACGATCACTGCCACAGAGCTCAAGAGCTCAAGAAGAACCTCGGGCATTATCTCGACTACGTCATGGACAACCACGATGTGGTCATTACGAAGAATGGAAAAAGGCCGCAAGGTTAATTCCCTATCTGGAAGATAAGGCGCAATCTGCTGAGTATCTGATCCAGAATCCTAAAGTGTCTTATGAGGAGTTTATGGAGATCCACGCCAAAACCGATCTCCGTCTAGAATTCATTAACGGAGAGATTGTCGTTCTAGAATCACCCACAGCCGACCATCAGGAGATTTCCGGGAATCTTTATATGTTACTCCGCTCCCATTTGCAGGGTAGTCATTGTAAGGTGTATTATAGTATTGGATCGTGGATCCCAAGGACCAACGCATCATGGTTTACTGTTTTGAGGACTGTGACATCCTCGACTTTGCCATCTACCAGCTTGAACAAAGCTTTGAATCCCGCACCTTCCCAGGACTACACGTTACCATTGCCCATATCTTTGCGTGCTAACCCTCATAATCTCTATCCCCTGAACCGTCAAATGATGGTTTTTTTAAAAGAGAAAACCAGCCAAGAGGCGAACCTGTTGGCTGGTCTGATAGTTTTACGTCGCTCCTCATGTCCTATCGAGGTACCCTACCTGTTCCTCCAGATGATCCAGTGAAGCGCATATTACGCCCATAGACCATGACAAGGGGTCCCTGGAAGTACTCATCGCGCCAGCTCGAACCGTCGGTCTTGCGAATGCCAAAAGTCATGGTTGTTAAACCGGTCACTTGTGGAGTCTTCATGCTTAACACCATGGAAGGTTTCACATACTCAATGGTGTTTGAGTTCCCACGGACCTGCCGGAGCCCACCTTCCAGTGACTGAATGCGAATGCGATCCTGATTGAAGCCATCAGCCGTCTGGTAGTAATCGTCTACGACTAATCTGGATCTACCCGAGTCTTGGAGCAAGAAGTCAAGGTCCACCGTGACAGTCCAATGAGTATTAGCAGGAACAATGTAACTGTCTGCATCCATGATAGTCACTAACTGAACTGGAATGTCAGTTGATCGATATCCTTCCGATACACGAACTACAATCTGCTCATTCCGTCGAGGAGTCGACGGATAGAAACTTTCTTGAATAATGGTCTGGCCAGGCACATTAACACGCTGGCTAGAAAAGACCTCCCTACCGCGGGAGTCCACCGTTGGTGTGGATATCGTGACCGTTGCCCTAGAAACCCCCGAATTGGCAATAGCCACACTGAGCTCATTTCCATCCGACCAAGCAATGGCCGTAAGGTTATTACTCACATTGCTATCCCTTGGTGAAAAAGCTGACACTGGCATGACAACAATCAACAACAATAAGGCAATAAACGTCAGTTTCCGCATAAACTCACCTCTCTAAGAAAGTTGACTATCGTTTGTATCTATAGACTACTGCATTCCCATTGGTACCAGGCCAGAAAAACGGTGTCTGTGAACTGTCTCCCTGCATCGCCCCATAGGTGTACTCATACAACTCGCTGGCAGTGATATCCCCATCTCGGTTGTAATCAGCATCCCGCGTTCGAATTCCCTCCAAGAGGTGATACGTGAACCAGCTATGATAGCGATCCTCATGAGCGCCCGCATCCTGATTCTTGCGAGTTGCACCTAGTACTGTGTAATAGGATTTCTTAAATGCTTGACTTTCTAGTACGGGACCATCCGCAAATGTCTCAGCCTCGTGCGCATCAATAATCAATGTGACCGTCCCGCCAAACTTTCTTACCCACTCCTCCAATTCTCCATCCGTAATCCTATTGTTGCCGCCTATATCATCGCTCGGCCTCAGGAAATTGGCCCCGGACTCGCCAGAGAAGTAAATGAC
>JAAYOK010000286.1 GCA_012520355.1 Bacillota bacterium
CACGGAGTCACAAGGTGAGAAGCGGTGGCTTCTGCTTTAACGTCTGAAGTATATCATATGATTTAATCTGCGTCAAGAACGATTACCACGAAAAATGTTTGGCGACCCTCGCCGCAAAACGGGCAAGCTCCAGATCGGTCCCTGCTGCACCAATGAAGGATAAGCCCAAGGGCATCCCCTCAAGTACTCCAAGGGGGATTGTCACTTGCGGGGTACCTGTGAGAGGAGAAATGCAAAGCAAGTTGGATGATTGACTCCGCGTCCGATTAATCTCTGCAAGACTCGCTGTCCTAAGGGGGGCAATGGACGCAGCCGTGGGTAAGACCAAGATCGTGTCAGGAGCCAAAAAGTCTTGGAAATAGGCAATCAGCCCTTGCCGCTTTTCTACGGCCTTGCGATACTCTCGACCTGTAATTGTGGCAGCCCACTCCAAGCGTTCTTTCGGTCCCCGATTGATGAAGGGTCGATACTTGTTAATCCATCCTCCGTAGCTTTGCCAGACTTCATACCCTTGGACATAGCGAAACACCTCAACCCAAGCTTCGAGACCATTTTTGGCCACCTGAACGTCGGAACGTTCCTCCAGAAAACGCCCAATTTGATCCACTAGGGGCATCAGCGCTTCCTTCACTTCAGCGTCAACTGTGTCAAAGCAGTCTTGGGCAATGTAGAGGCGACGAAATTTCGCTTTCGCTTGGTCTTCGCCTAGCAATACTTCGGATACCTTGAGAAACACATCCTCATCGTTGGCCACATAGCCCAACACATCCATGCTGGCACAATAGGGTGCTTCACCATCATTCGCCACCCTGTTGTAGGTGGGGCGCATGCCAAAGACGCCATTATAGGAGGCGGGAACGCGTACTGAACCCAGACAATCACTACCGATAGCAAAGTCAACCAAACCACCTGCAGTAGCCGCCCCAGTGCCGCTGGACGATCCCCCTGCGTAGCGCCTCAGATCATGGGGATTCAATGGGGCACCATAGTGCCAATTCTCCCCGGAAATACTAAAGCAAAGTTCATCACAAATGGTCTTTCCCACTAGATCCGCTCCGTTTTCCAAGAGCTTCGTAATGGCACTGGCGGTAAATGTATCAGGTTCATGCGTTTCCAGCCATTTTGGATGACCGTTGCTATATGTGCTACCCTGAATGGCAAAAACATCCTTGGCGGCAAACGTTAAGTTAGCAAGGGGACCTTGACCCGAGCCTTCCAGAGCGATGTGGTTTTCCCGCACGAAGGATTGCAGTGGATCGTAAGGTGGCGTAGCTTTTACAGATAAGCGTTCATTGTTCAAGAGCGTGTGTTCGATCATAGAATCCCTCCATCTCCCATGGTGAGCATTGGTGTGAGAGTAACTCTCACACCAATGCAATGCGTACTTCCTAGAAGAATACGTTGTAAAGCGTCGATAGTCCTAGACCAAGTGTGACAAGGACGGAGATCATCCCCAAAACATTTTGAAAGGTGGTATTCTTGTACTCACCGAGTTTTTTATTGTTCGCTGCAATAACAAAGAGTGCTGTGATTAGTGGTAAGAACACACCGCTCGTGGCTTGAGCAAACAAGATGATCTGCGTTGGTCTGGCCCCAAACATGGCGAAGGCCGTTCCAATCACAACTGCAATAGTTGCTATAATCTTAGGACGAGAATCGTTTTCTTGATCCCACTTAAAGATTTTGCCGAAAATCACTCCGGTCATATAGGGAGTGGCGATGG
>JAAYOK010000287.1 GCA_012520355.1 Bacillota bacterium
GATCCAATTGCGGATATGCTCACACGGATTCGGAATGCAAGTTCCGTGAAGCACGAGTCGGTTGATATTCCCCGTTCGAAGCTTAAGGAAGAATTAGCAAGAATTCTCAAGGACGAGGGATTTATTAGAGAATATAAGGTTTTCGAAAGCGATAAACAAGGCACTATTCGTGTGTACTTGAAGTATGACTCTAACAAGGGCCAGATTATTAAAGGAATCAAGCGTATTAGCAAACCTGGTTTGCGAGTCTATACAAACAAGGATGAAGTTCCCAGAGTGTTAGGTGGCCTCGGTGTGGCTATCTTATCAACCTCTCGGGGAATCATGACAGATCGCCGGGCGCGTAAAGAAGGCGTTGGCGGCGAAGTAATTTGCTACGTTTGGTAAAGGAGGGGAAAGAATGTCCAGAATAGGAAGAGCTCCAATCGAGGTTCCTGCAGGTGTTGAAGTCAAGATCAACGGAAACGTAATTGACGTCAAGGGTCCGAAGGGCAGCCTCAGCAGAGAATTCCATCCTGAGATGCAAGTCGAGCTAGGTGAGGGCGTTATCACAGTAACCAGACCTAGTGATAATAAAGAACACCGTTCCCTCCACGGACTGACTCGTACTTTGATTGCGAACATGGTTCAAGGAGTAACGGTAGGATTTACTCGCAATCTGGAGATTGTTGGAGTAGGCTATAGGGCAGCAAAACAGGGTAACAAACTTGTGTTGTCCTTAGGTTACTCACATCCCATCGAAGTAGATCCAGCACCAGGTATTGAAA
Organism: Bacillota bacterium; assembly: GCA_012520355.1. Taxonomy (GTDB): domain Bacteria; phylum Bacillota; class Limnochordia; order Darwinibacteriales; family Darwinibacteriaceae; genus UBA5420. The sequence continues at coordinate 768 of JAAYOK010000287.1, forward strand.
TTGAAGTAACAACACCAACAAAGATCTCTGTCAAGGGTATTGACAAGGAACTTGTGGGTCAAACGGCTGCCAATATTCGCGACTTCAGAAGACCTGAACCTTATCTAGGTAAAGGTGTACGCTATGAAGGTGAAAAAGTGCGTAGAAAAGCAGGCAAAGCAGGTAAAGCTTAAGGGAGGGTAAATGATGGCCAAGTTTAGTCGGCGTGAAGCGAGAGAGCGGAGACATAGACGCGCAAGGCAGCGTTTGATTGGAACCGCTGAGCGTCCAAGACTCAACGTCTATCGCAGCTTACATCACATTCACGCCCAAATCATTGACGATAGCATTGGACACACTTTGGTTTCTGCCTCCTCTGTAGAACCTGAACTACGTGCAAAGTTAGGCTCCACAGGGAACACGGAAGCAGCCAAGGAAATCGGGCTTGCCATAGCCAAACGTGCTAAAGAGGCAGGCATCACAAAAGTTGTATTTGATCGTGGCGGCTACATTTATCACGGCAGAATTGCTGCTTTAGCAGATGGTGCCCGTGAAGGTGGCTTGGAATTTTAGGTGCAAGGGAGGGAAACGAACTTGTCGAAACGAACTGAAACAAGTGGCGTTGAGCTACAAGAGCGCTTAGTTAATATTAACCCTGTCTCGAAGACTGTTAAGGGTGGACGGACTCGTTCCTTTAGTGCCTTGGTGGTCGTAGGAGATGGCAATGGCATGGTAGGCATGGGCCTGGGTAAAGCCAAGGAAGTTCCTGAGGCGATCCGTAAGGCTACAGAAGAAGCCAAGAGGAACATGATTGAGGTACCGATGGTCAAAACGACGATTCCTCATGAAGTAACCGAAACCTATGGTGGAGCTCGAGTTTTATTGAAACCAGCTTCTGAAGGTACAGGAGTTATCGCAGGTGGACCGGTACGTGCTGTTCTAGAATCGGCCGGTGTACGGGATGTGTTGACCAAGTCCCTGGGCTCTTCCAACCCCATTAACGTTGTGAGGGCGACACTAAAAGGGCTTAGCAGCCTAAGAACCGTGGA
>JAAYOK010000288.1 GCA_012520355.1 Bacillota bacterium
ATGGAGCTAAAGATGGAGGAGTTTGCATATCGCACCGCACTATCAGTGGGGGCGAGAATTATCCAGCCAACGCTGGTGGACTTCTTACGCTAAGGTAGGCGAGGGGCATGTTACAGATAACGTCAACATACTCGCGTTTTGATCTGGAGGTGTATTGGCCCAGGGCCGAGATTCAGCAACATGTTAGTCAATTACAGGTTGAAACAGAAGGTCCCGAACTGGAGATTGACCAATTGCAGAGCCGCAACGAGCTAGGCATTGGAGGTTTTGAGTACTTCACGCGCCAAGTGCGAGATGTAGCTTACCAAGAAACCATTGCTGCGATTGGTAAGATGGCTGCCTCTGGCGATGAGGTGGTACAAAGGGCTGGTCACTTTAGGGAAGAAATGATCTTACCAGAACAGGCACGGAAAGCAATGTTGGCGGAAGTTCCGGAGCTCAACATTCGTGCTGCGCCAAGTACAAGGCCAAAAATTACGTTCAAGTATCAACAGGATATTCATTGGAGCCAAGGAGGGGTCAATATTACGCACCAGTTGCGTCCGCCCAAAATGACCTGGACTCAAGGTGGAGTCAAGGTGGACGTACGTGTGTAAAGATGGGGTGGATTAAGTGGAATTAAGGACCAAATTAGGTACTCTGCAAGTGGACGAAGAACAAATCATTCGCTTTCCCTTGGGGATTCTAGGCTTTTCTGATTATCATCGTTATATCATTGTGGAGCAAGAAGGTAGCACCTTTAGTTTCTTACAGTCGGTGGACGATCCAGAACTGAGTTTTGTTGTTATCATGCCAGAACTTGTATGTTGCGATTATTCGGTACAGTTAAGTGCTGAAGACATCGATTTGTTGCAAATCGAATCTCCCGATGATGGTAAGGTTTACGGTATTGTCACCATTCCTGAAAATGTGGCAGATATGACCGTAAACTTGCAGGCCCCCATCGTGATTAATACCAAGGAGCAACTCGGGGCGCAGTTTGTGATTCAAGGGGAGAAATATCATACCAAACATAATGTGATTGCGGAAATGCATAAGAACGCATATTTACTGCAAAAACAGAGTGAAGCACGAGAAGGACAGAAGATCCAAGAATCAGTCTAATTCCTGACTAATTCGGGAAGAATATAGTCCAGGGAGGGACAGACATGCTGGTGCTGACACGCAAGATCGATCAAAGTATTATGATTGGTGACAATATTCGCGTTGTAGTGGTGGATGTCCGAGGTGACCAGGTAAAGATTGGGATCGACGCTCCTCGGGATATTTTGGTGCATCGTCAAGAGGTCTATGAAGACATTCAGGCCGAAAACCAAAGGGCAGTTCTAACACGCCACGTGGATTTGGGAGTTTTGGAACGGACGATTAGGGAATCGAAACCTCACAATAGTTAGGAGTGTCAAGTATGAGCTTGAGAGTGCAAACGTCGTATGATGTAACAAGATCAGAATCCACCGCTCAGGTCTTTAGGAGTTCGACAAAAGCGCCAGAGTTGCCCAAGATAGATGCTGAGACTAGTGTGGATCGGTTGTGGAAGGATGAAGGTAAGAAAGAAGAAAATAAGAACGGTCTCGAGAAAGTCGAGATCGAATCCGCTGTTGAGAGTATCAATGATGCCATGGAGCACATTAACCGTGCTCTTAGATTCTCGATTCATGAGGACACACAGCGAGTTATGGTGAAAGTCGTTAATATTCGTACGGATGAAGTGATCAAAGAGCTTCCTCCAGAAGATGTATTGGATACGGTGGCCCGTATTCGAGAAATGATAGGTCTGCTCATTGATGAACGGGCTTAGGGGGTTAGTATTTCCATGAGTATGCAAGCATATCAAGTATATAGGCAGACGCAGGTGTCCACGGCGTCCCAGGGCGAATTGTTGATGATGTTGTTTGACGGAGCGATTCGTTTTGCTCGTCAATCAAAGGATTTTATGGCGACTGGGGAGTTTGAACAGGCGAACGCCAAGTTGATTCGGGCACAAGATATCCTTAACGAGCTCATTTTATCGCTTGATCTCGATGTAGGCGAGATTGCAACGAATCTACAGCAATTGTACGTGTACATCCATGATCTACTCGTTCAGGCTAACATTAAGAAAGATCCAAAAGTCGTAGATCATGCTATCGATATGTTAGTCGAGCTTAGGGACACCTGGGAGCAGGTGGTGAATCAAACTCGATGAGAGAGATTAGGGAAAAACTTTCGGAGCTTGCCACAGTCTATCAAGAGCAGCTGAGTTTGTATAGGCAGATTCAAAAGGTGGGATCTGGTGAACAGGAGTTGATCCAGGACGGACAGCTTGACACCCTGCTTGGGGTGCTAAAACGTAAAGAAGAACTGCTGACCAAGGCTGGCACTTACGAAGAACGGGTCAAAGAGGTTCAGGGTCAGCTGGCTCGCCATTTTGATTTAGAATCCTTTTCCCTACCCAAACTCAAAGAGGTGGCTCCCCCTTATTATCAGGAAGAACTCCAGACTTTAGAGTTGGCCATCACCGACTTGCTTCCCATCCTGGAGACCCTAGAAGAGCAGGAACGCCGCAACGAAGATACTTTGAATCGATACTTAGAGATGGTGCAGGGGCCTACACGGAAGACTCCACAGATTCGTCTCGCTGGACGGGCCTACGGGAAGAAGTAGCCATCGCCAGAACTTTGCCAAACCTTGACAATCGCCAGCGTATTATGGTAAAGTTAAGTAACCGGAAAAATAGGCCCGGAGTTTCAAAGCTTAGGAGGAATGTTAAGTAATGTTAGGTAAGGTGAAGTGGTTTAACGCTGAAAAGGGCTATGGATTCATTGAGCGTGATGACGGTGAAGGTGACGTATTCGTACACTTTTCAGCGATTCAAGCCGAGGGCTTTAAATCCCTCCAAGAAGGCGAAAGCGTTGAGTTCGATATCGTTTCTGGTGACAGAGGGCCCCAAGCTTCCAACGTTGTGAAGATCTGAGTTGAGAAGGACTGAGTGTAAACTCGGTCCTTTTTTTTCTCAGGGGAAGGATTTCCATCCACCTATGGGAAATATTAGGTAGTAACGAAGCTTATCATTGAAGGAGTGATTAGACATGTCTACGATCAGAATAAACATTTCAGGTAAGAATCTGGAGATTACGGAAGCCTTACGGAGCTACGTTGAAAAGAAGGTTGCGAAGCTTGAAAAATACCTCAATGATAACAAGACGTTTTCCGCAGAAGTGATGCTCAGAACCGAACGGGGAATTCATATTGCTGAAGTTACCATGAACCTTTCAGGGACCATTCTACGTGGTGAAGGCAAGACAGGTGACATGTACACCTCAATCGATGCAGCGGTGGATCGCATTGAACGCCAGTTCAACAAATACCGGGCCAAATTAAGTCGTAGAATTCATGGACCCAAGCTCGGAGAGATGCCCACGGCTGAACAGCAAAGTCAAAGGGACGTTGCAGAAGCACGCATTGTGAGGACCAAGCGATTTGCCCTCAAACCCATGGACGTTGACGAAGCAGTGATGCAAATGGAGCTTTTAGGTCACGATTTCTTCGTGTTTAGGGATGCAGACACAGGTGACGTCAGTGTTGTCTACAAGCGCCGCGACGGACACTATGGGCTCATTGAATCCGAGTTCTAAAATGGCAACAAAGGTAAGTTTAGTCATATTCGAAGGCGGTCTAGTTTGCAGCACATTAGAAGTGCATATGCAGAAGGTTAGACAAGGGATGGTATTAGACCTGGTGGACAGGGCTCGAGCAGGTGGTTTTGAGGAAATCATCGTGGTCACGCCCTATCAAGAACTTGCTGCTCGGCTCGGATCATCCAATGTCCAGGTAGCGGTAGATAAAGAACTGGGCGAACCGTTCCACTTTGGTCAGCATTTGCTGGATATTGTGGAGTCGTATAGTCTCGAAAAGGTGTTGTACATGGGGGGAGCATCTGCTCCCCTGATTTCATCTGCAGAGTTTCAATACCTACGAGAATTACTGGAGCAAAATGACGGAGTATTATTAGCCAACAATTTCTACTCTGCAGACATTGTAGGCTTTTCACCAGGGCAAGCTTTAACTAAGATTACTTTGCCTCCCATCGATAATACCCTTGCCCTAGCATTAAGTAATGAAGCGGGGCTACGCTGGATTCCCGTACAACGCACCCTGGGATTGAATTTCGATGTTGATACGCCAGCCGACATCATGATCATGTCGGTTCATCCTGATCGAGGCCTTCATACTCGCCGGGCGGTGGCTGATCTAAGCTGGGACTTTCGCCGGTACAAAGCAATCAAAGAACTCCTTGGCAATCCCAATGGTGAACTGCTCATCTATGGCCGTGTCGGATCGAACCTGTTTCAATATCTCGACGCCAATACCCGTTGCCGCTTAAGGCTGTATTCGGAAGAAAGGGGCATGAAGGCCCTGGGTCGGGATACCCGGGGTGAAGTCAAGGCACTCATGGGTCGCCTCGTGGAAGAACTCGGTTTCGATTCTTTCTTTTCTTTCTTAGCAGAAATCGCACTTGGTGCCGTCTTAGATACAAGAGTTCTTTTCGAACACTTTGGATGGAAGCTCACACCGGCCGACCGTTTTGCCTCTGATTTAGGGGAAGTGGACTTGATTAGCCATCCCCAGCTGAAGGAGTTTACACGTGCGGCCATGGAAGCTCCGATCCCAATCTTGTTGGGAGGGCATTCTCTTGTAACAGGAGGCCTCTGGGCCTTAATTGACGCGGGTAGCAAGGGTTAGTACAATAGATCCGGGAGGTAGAGATGTGCTCAAGCGTATTAAGAGTTTTTTGGATCCTACAGAACGGGAGCTGAAACGCCTAGAATCGATTGTGGAATCGATTAATGCCTTAGAACCGGCGATGCAGGCCCTTAATGATAGCGACCTACGTAGTAAAACCGAGGAGTTTCAAACGAGGCTACAAGGTGGCGCCACTTTAGACGATATCCTCCCCGAGGCTTTCGCCGCTGTTCGGGAGGGGGCAAAGCGCGTTCTTGGCATGCGGCATTATGATGTCCAGCTTGTGGGTGGGATCATTCTCCACCAGGGACGTATTGCTGAAATGAAAACAGGGGAAGGAAAGACGCTTACGGCGACTCTCCCAGTCTACCTCAACGCCCTTACGGGCCGAGGGGTGCATGTGGTCACGGTGAATGACTATCTCGCCAGGCGTGACGCTGAATGGATGGGTCAAGTCTATGAGTTTCTCGGTCTTAAAGTGGGAGTCATCGTCCATGGCCTAACCTTCGAAGAACGGCGGGAAGCCTATAGCTGTCATATCACCTATGGGACCAATAACGAGTTTGGTTTTGACTATCTGCGGGACAATATGGTTGTCTCTGCTGACCAAATGGTCCAAAGGGAACTTCACTATGCCATTGTGGACGAAGTGGACTCGATTTTAATCGATGAGGCCAGAACTCCCTTGATCATTTCTGGTGCAGCTGAGGATTCTGCCAAGCACTACATGCGTTTTGCCCAAATTGTGCCCCAGCTTAAGCCAGAGCGGGACTATGCCGTTGATGAAAAAGCACGCACCATTGCCATCACAGAAGAAGGGGTTGCTCGTGTCGAGAAAATTCTAGGCGTGGAGAACCTCTTTGATGACGTTCATTTTGAACTCAATCACTATTTAAACCAGGCACTCAAGGCCAAAGAGTTCTTTGTGCGTGACCGGGATTATGTAGTGAAAGATGGCGAAGTTATCATTGTCGACGAGTTCACCGGCAGGATGATGGAAGGCAGACGCTATTCTGACGGTTTGCACCAGAGTATCGAGGCCAAAGAAGGGGTCTCGGTTCTGAAAGAAAGTCAAACCCTCGCCTCCATCACCTATCAAAACTATTTCAGAATGTATTCCAAACTCTCAGGGATGACCGGTACAGCCAAGACAGAAGAAGATGAGTTCCGGAAGATCTATGGTTTGGATGTCGTGGTGATTCCCACCAACAAACCCATGATTCGCCAAGACCTGCCCGATGCAGTCTATAAGACGGTTAAGGGGAAGGCAGAAGCAATTATCAATGATATTGTGGAGCGGCATAGCAAGGGTCAACCCGTCTTGGTGGGTACCATCAGTATCGAGAGTTCGGAGTTCTACAGTGCCATGCTGAAGCGCAGGGGAGTGGAACACCAAGTTCTAAATGCCAAGTACCATGACAAAGAGGCCGAAATTGTGAAACAAGCGGGCCAGCGAGGTATGGTCACCATTGCCACGAATATGGCGGGCCGGGGTACCGATATTGTCTTAGGTGAAGGCGTGGTTGAGCTTGGCGGTCTGCATATCCTTGGTACGGAACGGCACGAATCAAGGCGAATTGACAATCAGTTACGGGGGCGGGCTGGACGCCAAGGGGATCCTGGGTCTTCCCAGTTTTACGTCTCCATGGAAGATGACATTATGCGTCTCTTCGGTTCTGAGCGAATCATGGGTATTATGGATCGCCTCGGTTGGGAAGAGGATCAGGTTATCGATCATCCCCAAATCAGTAAGGGCATTGAAAATGCTCAAAAGAGAGTGGAAGCCCGTCACTTTGAGATCAGAAAACAGGTTCTCGAATATGACGATGTAATGAACCAACAACGGGAAGTCATTTACGGGCAAAGAAGAGGCGTTCTTTTGGATGAGAACATTTCGGAGCAAATCGGGGGCATGTTCGAACCTGTCTTCCGCAGGATTGTCAGTCTGTATGCCGATGAGAAGGTCATTCCGGAAGAATGGGATATCGAAGCGATTCGCCACAGCTATGTGGAGATTGTGGGGAAATCCTTACCACTCAGCGACCAAGAACTTAGTGATTTGAGCCCAGAAGAGATCATCGGCAAGCTTGAAACTTTCGCCAAAGAGGCCTATGCCCAGCGCACTGCGGAGTATGGGGCCGATCTACAGAGACAGATCGAGAAGATTGTTCTCCTGCAAATTATCGATCAGAAATGGATGAACCATTTAAGTGCCATGGATGACCTCAGGGAAGGTATTGGCCTGAGAGCTCTTGCCCAACGGGATCCCCTCTTGGAGTACCGCCTGGAGGCCTATGAAATGTTTCAGGAGATGATCAGTAGTATCCAGGAAGATACCATCAGTATGCTCTTTAAGGTACGTTTGGCGGAGGAACGGAACTATACCCAACCTAAGGACCGACTCGCCGGCGCTACGACAAATCAAGGGGAGGGTGCGCAGCAAAAGCCACGCAAGGTGGAAGAGAAAGTAGGCCGCAATGACCCCTGTCCTTGTGGGAGCGGTAAGAAGTACAAGAAATGCCATGGGAGGTAGTCTTATGCAGGAGTTGTTAACAGAGCTCGGTAGACGGATTGAGGAAATGCGAGGTTATCTTTGACATCGATGACAACCAAGCGCGATTGATCGAGCTTGAGGAGAGTATGCTGGCTGAAGGATTTTGGGACAACCAAGATTTGGCCCAGCAGACTACCAAGGAGATTAGTGCCATAAAGCGAATGATTCAGAAGTGGACTGAGGTGAGGGATCTCCATGAAGAGGCCCTAACCATGGTGGAACTCCTCGCTGAAGTCTCTGACCAAGGTTTAGAGGGTGAGTTAGAAGCCCTTTTACCAAGACTTCAGCGGGTTGTGGATGAGCTGGAGTTAGCCTCGTTACTCAATGGCGAGTATGATGCTAACAATGCCATCTTGACAATCCATCCAGGTGCCGGAGGTACTGAATCGCAAGACTGGGCCTCCATGCTCCTGCGGATGTATACACGCTGGGCGGAAAGCCAGGATTACACAGTGGAGGTCTTGGACTATCAGCCAGGCGAAGAGGCTGGTCTGAAGGATGCAACGCTCCTAATTAAGGGAACCAATGCCTATGGCTACCTCAAAAGTGAAAAAGGGGTGCATCGTCTCGTTCGGATCTCGCCCTTTGACTCCTCAGGTCGCAGACATACTTCTTTTTCATCGGTGGAAGTGTTGCCAGAGATCGAAGATGATCTTACAGTGGAGATTAATTCCGATGATCTGCGGATTGACACCTATCGGGCCAGTGGCGCTGGAGGTCAGCACGTGAATAAGACCGATTCCGCGATTCGTATCACCCATCAGCCCACAGGTATTGTCGTTCAATGCCAGTCGGAACGATCCCAGCATGCCAATCGGGAGGCAGCCCTCAAGATTCTTAGAGCCCGGCTCTTAGAAAGGCAAATGGAGGAGCAAAGGGCTAAGATGGATAGCCTCAAGGGGCAGCAGGCCGATATTGCCTGGGGGAGTCAGATCCGTTCCTATGTCTTTTGCCCCTACACCCTCGTCAAAGACCATCGGAGTAATGTGGAAGTGGGTAATGTTGACGGTGTGATGGATGGAGAGCTCGATCCCTTTATCGAAGGGTTCCTCAAACTGAAACAATAAGCATAAGATGGCCTTTTTCAAGGAGAAAGGCCATCTTTTGAGACCTGGAGTGAGCTATAGCGATGAAAAGGTACCGGCTGGTGGCGATCATTGCCATTTTACTTGTTGTATTCGCTTTGCCGCGGGTTTTCTTCGTTCCTTATGTAACCAATCAATTGGA
>JAAYOK010000043.1 GCA_012520355.1 Bacillota bacterium
AACTAACATAAGTTAGCGAAGTCGCTGAGAATCTCCATCTCCCTCATGGTCGTATGCCTAGGTATTTCTCGCTCAAAAGAGCTATTCCTCCTGCTAGAGGCCATGTAGATCCTTCCAGGCGCGCCAACAATCCCCATTTAGACACAAAAAAGAGGGTTCCACCAAAACGGGAACCCTCGTCATTTCCACTTACCGAATCACTTCTTCGGTATCCTTATCAAAGAGATGAATCTTACCCATGTTCAGGCCAACTTTGAGCTTGCTACCGTCTTTGGCCGTTGTGGTGGCATCGAGACGAGCAATAAAGGTGTTATCGCCAGTGGAGAAGTAAACATAGACTTCAGCGCCCATTGGCTCCGTAACATCTACATCAGCTTCAATCACAGAGAACTTCGGATCTTCGCCAACGATGGCGGCATCTTCAATGTCCTCAGGACGAATACCCAAGATCACTTGCTTACCTACGTAATTGCCAATGTTCTTGATGGATGCTGCCTTTTCAGCTGGGATGGCCACCTTGAAGGTCTTGGCATCAACATAGTAGGTCTCGCCTTCTTTGGTAAGTACAACATCCAAGAAGTTCATGGCTGGGCTGCCAATAAAGCCAGCAACGAATACATTATTTGGATGATTATAAATCTCAAGTGGTGCACCAACTTGATAAATATGACCGTCCTTCATAACTACAATACGGTCACCCATGGTCATTGCTTCTGTTTGGTCATGGGTTACATAAATAATGGTTGTTTGCAGACGGTTATGCAGTTTGCTGAGTTCGGCCCTCATCTGCACCCTTAACTTGGCGTCCAAGTTGGACAAAGGTTCGTCCATCAAGAATACTTTTGGTTCACGTACAATAGCGCGACCTACTGCAACACGTTGGCGTTGTCCGCCGGAAAGTGCCTTAGGCTTACGATCCAAGAGGTTTTCAATACCTAAAAGCTTAGCTGCTTCCTTTACCCTTTGGTCAATTTGATCCTTGGGGAACTTACGGAGTTTGAGACCGAAAGCCATGTTGTTGTAGACGTCCATATGGGGATACAAAGCATAGTTTTGGAAAACCATGGCAATGTCCCTATCCTTCGGAGGTACATCATTGACGACTCGATCCCCAATGGAAATCTGCCCTGCTGTAATCTCCTCTAGACCTGCTACCATCCTGAGGGTAGTAGATTTCCCACAACCAGATGGTCCTACCAATACGATAAACTCTTTGTCTTGAATATCTAGACTAATATTGTCTACTGCTGTAACATTACCAAAACGCTTGGTAACGTCCCTTAAAAGAACTTGTGCCACAAAAAAACTCCTCTCCTCTTAAAATAGGATATTTCAAATATGTCTGGGAGCCCGCAAATGAGTGTTCACCCAAAACATATTAAATTACAATCTCATAATATCACAGATGACGATCTTTGGCAAAATAAACTTGGGTAATTGTTTAAAAAAAACCAAAAAAAGTCACCCTCAATCCCGGAAAACCTTTCACCGGGCCTGTTTCAGGGCAAAGTCGAAAATAGCTTGGGCAACACCGTCTTCCTCGTGGCGAGCGACAACATGATCCGCCGCAGCTTGAACTTCTTGGCCCGCATTCGCAACCGCCACCCCAACGCCCGCCATCTGGATCATGGTCAGATCATTTTGGCTATCACCAATAGCCAAAACTTGACTTGCGTCAAGGCCGAGGGACTTCGCTAGCCAGAGCAAGGCATTTCCCTTGTGGGCTTCACGGTTGGTAATCTCAATGAACTTAGGTCTAGAGCGAAGTAACTGGCAGCGATCACCAACTAAGGGACGCAGTTCCTCAATCCGCTCTAAGGTGTCTTGTGGCTCGCTGATAATCATGAGCTTAGAGAGCTTCTTAGGACCATCCTCAATAAACTTGAGTAGATCTCCAACGGGTGTCACTTTCACCCGAACATGTTCCGCGTAATCGATAACCTCCTGATTCAAGGTGGAGACATAGAGTTCATCATCGAAATAGGCATTGATGGTCCACCCCCTGCTTTGCCCATACTCCACAACGAGACTCGAAACATCCGCAGGAAGCGGCTGCTCGTAGATGACTTCTCCCGACACACGGCGAATTAAGGCCCCATTGTAGCAAATGAGTGGTTGTTCCGGAGCTAAACCAAGGGACTTGGCAAAAGGAACGGTGGCTTGAAACATGCGACCTGTAGCCAGTGTAAAAGTGATACCGGCCTCAACAGCCTGCCTAATGGCGTCCTGGTTCTTGGCACTCACCTGCGCGTTGCGACACAATAAGGTATCGTCGACATCGGATGCAATTAGCTTAATCATACTAAACCCCATTTCTCTATAAAAAAAGAGATGGCATAACCATCTCACGTTTCTTTCGCCATATCTTGGAGCAATCCTCCCGCCAGAAGATTAGACGTCTCTGGTCGAAAGCACAATCGATCCCGATGTGGACGAAGCCTGTAAATCCAGTTTATCCGTCTTCCCCCCATAGTCCAAGGAATGGGCTAGGAGAAGCGATCCTCCCCCTTGTCTCTCCTGGCGCGTGATCTCCAGAGCCTTGCAATCAGTGGAGATGCGGCCCACCGCTGTCTGTAAATCCAGGGCCAAGCCTAGATCCGGATCAGGCGGTACACTCACCTTAATGGCGCCATTGGTGGTACGTAGTTTGTAGTTCGTCACTCCCTGAACCGAATCAATACGGACATTCACTGCCCCATTTGTGGTCAGAAGATCCACATTGGCCCCTGAAACGGACGCCCTGTAAGAACCATTTCCCAGCCGATAGTGGATGAGGCCTGCCTCTACCTGATTCATCTCGCAAGAACCATTCCCGCCCTCACCTCGGATGGTGTGGGCTCTGAGGGATTTGAGCCGCGCGGATCCATTCACACTTTCTAGGTGGACGCTCGTTCCCTTTAGGTTTTCCAGTGTAAGAGCTCCGTTTTGTGCGCGCAGTTCTAGCTCATACATGCGGCTTTGTGGAATCATCAGCTGGAGCGTAATCTCCATGCCATCAAGGCTCGGCAGAGTAAGCTCGAAATCCTGGCGCTCCGCTCCCTCTTCCCAGCCCACATCGTATAGGCGGGTTTCGAGTCGTTCACGCTCACCGCCCCGCAATCGCTGGACCATTTTTAGCTCATAGCCAGTTTCCGACCAACCCAGCACCTTAATAGAACCATTGGGATTTTTGAGCCGAACACCAATTACTTCGCCAGGACCCACCATACCCTTGGTCACAGTGGTTAACTCATGACTTTCTTCAGCGCCGAAGAAGGGAAACTTGGCCAGAATTTTCGGTAGCTTACTCAGCTTATCACCGACACTATGTTCCAGGGAGCGAGAAAAACGCTCTGCGGCCGCCTCCACCTTAGTCGCAAAGTCCTCTCCCATCTTCTCCAAACGAACCCAAGGATCCTCTGGCGGCTCAGACTCAGAGTCTGGGGATTTGGTACTCTCACTTAAAGCCTTCAGCAACGTGGCCCCTTCCTCTGCTGTGAGCTTACCTTCTTCGATCATCCGGAGAATCATTCGCTGTTCCTCATACATCTGCTTTCCCCCCTACCCTTTAGTATGGCACGGTGGTAGCAATAATTCCCGCGGACCCACAAAAAAAGCTCTGGACAGCCGCCAGAGCTTGTTCAATCGATTCATCTAAAAACGGAAGCTCACACCCCCGCCAACTAGAGTGTCGCTGACTGCAGATGTTTGCGAAGCCTTGTAGTGTTTAATGGTACCTTGGATACCAAACCCATCGAAGAATTCATAGGCTACAGTGGCCCGTGCGGTAATCAATGAACTCCATATAGCCGCGTCCTGCTCCTTGTACCTTGGAGCATAGGTGAGATCCGCAGTCAGGAGCAGTTCTGGCATGGGCAGAAAGCGAAAACCAAACTTGCCATAGATTCCTTGACCGATCACAGCTTCTGCATCGCCCTCTTTGGAATTGAGCCTTTGAAAACCAGCTCCCACGAAAACGTCTAGATCTGGATCGTTTACGGTACGATAAAGGGCACCCACGCTGAGTAGATTCCGACTCAAAGCCTTCGCTTCCGCCTCTTCGGGATCCACCTTGGTATTGGTACTAAGGAAAGAACCGTCCACAAAGATAGCGTCCATCACATTTACCCGAGCATGGGCCGCAAATCCACGGCTTTTAGTTCCACTCAAGCCAAAAAGGTAACTCGCATCACCCTCAAAAGACGCAGCAGTTGCAACGAAGTTTGTTGCAAGTATGAGTGTCAATACGCATAAGACCATGAGGAAAAAAACCGGTTTTTTCACAATTCCTACCTCCCTCTTTGTTTAAATCCTTAGTTCTCGTAGGGTGCTAGGAAAACCTTCCTGGACAAGCAGGTTTTGGGTCTCGTGTTCTCGAATCATGACATGGTTTACAGCGAGGAGGAGATTTACATGCAAAAAAAGTTCTTGTTACCTGCTCTCCCAATGATCATCCTATGTTGTTTACTACTTCTGCCGCAAGCTGCCTCAGCAGAACTAACGGCGGGAGTAAACCTCGGTTACGGACGGACAAACTACCCTCAGCTTCTTGGCGAGAAAAACATCAGTAACAGCGAGTGGTCCAGCGGTCTTTGGGCCCGTTACCATCATGACGATTTGCTATTTACCGGTCTGTATCAGACAAGTCTAGGCCTGCAAGGTTTCAGCGGTAGCAGGCACCTCGGCCACGTTGGTGTGAGTTACCGCTTTCTTGAGGAAGACGTACTCACGGTCTATGGAGGCCTTGGCTATCAATTGGTCTCTAACCGCTTTGAGCTTCCAGCGGTAGACAATGACCGCCATCGACTCACAGGCCACGGATTTGCCGGTCAAGTCGTTGTGGATATTGCCCTTACCGAAGAATTTCGCACTACAGCCATGATCATGGCCAATCTCTGGACCAAGTGGGGCCATACCTCCGGTGGTACTACGGACAGCAATATCGACTCAGGCAATGCTTTCATCTATAAACTCGAGCTTGTCTACGACTTTTCCGAGGAATTTGGTGCCCAATTCAATGTCCTAGGTAATACCTATTCGGTACCGGCCTTTGCTCCTTATGACGGACAGACCAAAAGCTCCTCAACGAGCATTAACTTAGGTGTAACCCGCCGTTTTTAGTTGATCCATACCTGAAAGCCTCCGTGGGATAAACGGAGGCTTTTTGTGTGTCTCTTTGCTCAGATCCCTAGGGGCAGAGACATCTGCTTAGGTCCCCGCTCTTCAAAGGCCTGTAAGTAGGCAAAACACTCCGGGACGCTATGGATGATGCCATACCCCTGGCAGAGCTCTCGGAACATAGACAGTAACCTCTCCTGCCTCGGGCTACCGACATTATAGAGATCCCCATAGCGAGCTATATATCGCTCTTTTAGGCCAGGAAAATGCTCATCGAGCTTGGCATAAAAGTATTGCCTATTCCCATCTCGCAGGGTCATTCCCATACCAAAGCAGATGATTCCGTGCACCTTGGCTTCCAGGCACATGTCCATAATTCCCCGAAGGTTCTCATCGGTATCGTTGATAAAAGGGAGAATCGGGGAGAACCACACGACCGTGGGTATCCCGTAATCCCTTAGTATCTTTAGAACCTCAAAGCGTTCTTCCGTTGTACTCACATTGGGTTCCAAAATCCGACACAAATTCTCATCATAGGTTGTGAGCGTCATCTGGACTACACATTTACTCTGCTCGTGAATGGCCAGGAGTAAATCCAAATCCCGGAGAATCCGGGCTGATTTGGTCTGAATAGCCAGTCCAAAACCATAGTCGGCAATGAGGCTGAGACATTTTCTAGTAAGCTGAAGCTCTTTTTCTAGATGGATGTAAGGATCACCCATGCCACCGGTTCCAATCATACATTTCTTCCGTTTCCTTCTGAGGGCTGACTCTAGAAGCTCAGGTGCGTTGATCTTCACTTCCACATCTTCAAAGTCATGTTTCATCTGATAACAGGTGCTACGGGAGTCGCAGTAAATGCAGCCATGGGTACAACCACGGTAGAGATTCATTCCATTTTGTGATGATAGCAGGCCTTTGGCTTCCACCAGATGCATTTCATTCCACCCCCTGTGCGTGGCTCGGCAAAAAAGAGCCCGAAGTGGCTAGCTCTTCTGCAAATATTGGTAAATCTCAGCCGCCAGTTTCAGATTAATTCCCGAAACCTCCGCTAGTTGTTCCGGAGTGGCCGAACGAATTTGCTTCACACTACCGAAATGCTTGAGCAGAGCTTTCTTTCTCTTGGGTCCCACGCCTGGAATTTCATCCAAGATCGATCCCCGGGTGGCCTTACCCCGTAAATTGCGGTGATAGGTGAGGGCAAAACGGTGGGCCTCATCTCGAATCTTCCTAAGCAGGAGGAGCCCTGGAGAGTCCAGGGGCCAAACCACAGGTTGCGCTTGTCCTTCCAGATAGATCTCTTCCCTTTTTTCCGCCAGAGAAACGAAGGGCATAATCAGGCCCAGTTCATCCCGGACCTCAAGGGCTACACCAAGTTGACCCTTGCCCCCATCAATCAAGACCAAATCAGGAAAAATGGAGAATTTCTCTTCTCCCCCTGCTTCCTTTTGCTCCTCGAGCCCGCGTTTAAAGCGACGCGACACCGCCTCTCGCATGGAAGCATAGTCATTCGGTGCACCCTCGACGCCCCGGATACGAAAACGCCGATAGTCTGAGCTCTTAAAGTCTCCGTTCTCCCAAACCACCAAGGATGCCACCACATTGGTACCTTGCAGGTTCGAGATATCAAAGGCCTCAATCCGCTCCGGCGGTTCGACCAGCCCGGCTAGTTCCTGCAGGTCTTGTAAAGCACGCTCCATAGCCCTTTGCTTAAAGGTATTGCGGGTTCTGGTTTCGTCGAGAGCTACCTCGGCGTTTTTCATGACCATATCCAACAGCTGTTTCTTAGCCCCCCGCTGCGGCGTGCGCAAGTAGACCTTTTGGCCCCGGAGACTGCCTAACCAGTCGGCCAAAACCTCAGGTTCCGTGAGTGGAACCGGCGTTAGGACCTCTTTCGGGATGTAGGAAGCCTCTTCATAATACTGCTGAAGAAAGGCCCGCAAAATTTCGGCACCATCTTCATGGGCGGAGCACTCTAACAAGAAATGATCCCGTCCTACGACCTTACCTCCACGGACAAAAAACACCTGGACACAGGCTTGTTCACCGTGACGGGCATAGCCCACATAGTCTTGATCCTCTGCCTTTTCCACAACAATCTTCTGTTTTTCCCACAGGGTTTCCAGACCCCGGATTTGATTGCGAAAGCGAGCGGCTTTCTCATATTCTAGACGGGAGGCTGCGTCCTGCATCTTGCGGGTCAAATCAGGAATCAAGCGATCCAAGCGCCCTTCCAGATACATGATGACCTCGTCAATCATCTCTCCATACTTTTCTTTACTGATCAAGCCGGCACAAGGGGCTAGACAGCGCCCAATATGATAGTTGAGGCAGGGGCGATCCTGCCCTCCCTCTTCAATCATCTTGTTACAGGTACGGAGGGGAAACAAAGTACGCAAGAACGAAAGAGTCTTTTTTACCACCCCTACATCGGTATAGGGACCAAAGTAGCGAGCACCATCCTTGAGACGTCTGCGCACCATCAACACCCGTGGAAACGTTTCCTGGATGGTTACCTTGATGTAGGGATAGGTTTTGTCATCCTTTAGGCGCACATTATAGCGAGGACTATGCTTCTTAATCAAATTGTTTTCCAAGATCAAAGCTTCCAGCTCTGAATCGGTCACAATATACTCTAAATCCGCAATGTTCTCCACTAGCACCCGGACCTTCAGCGCATGGTTAGCAGACTTCTGAAAGTACGATCGCACTCGATTACGTAGATTTATAGCCTTACCCACATAAATGACTTCTCCAGCCTCATTCAACATGAGGTAGACGCCTGGCACTTGCGGCAAGGTGGCTAACTTATGCTGGAGATCCATGTACTTCACTCCTTCATCGCAGTTATCCGTTGATCATGTAGAACCTTTTGCAGGAATTGGCCCGTATAGGACCGGGAAACCTGAGCAACCTCTTCTGGAGTACCCTGGGCCACAATGGTTCCGCCTCCTTGACCACCTTCGGGTCCTAGTTCAATAACATAATCTGCGGTCTTAATCACATCAAGATTGTGTTCAATGACGAGCACTGTATCACCGGCCTCAACCAAGCGTTCGAGAACCGAGAGTAGCTTCCTGATATCTTCAAAATGAAGGCCTGTCGTGGGCTCATCCAAAAGGTAGAGGGTCTTGCCATTGCTTCTGCGACTGAGCTCCGTCGCCAATTTGACGCGCTGGGCTTCTCCACCGGAAAGCTCCGTAGCTGGTTGTCCAAGTTTGATGTAGCCTAGACCAACGTCATAGAGGGTTTGCATGCGTCGATGAATCTTCGGGACATTCTGGAAGAAATCTACAGCTTCCTCCACTTGCATATCTAAGACATCAGCAATGGACTTGCCCTTGTATTTTACCTCCAAGGTCTCACGCCCATAGCGCTTACCCTTACAGACCTCGCAAGGCACATAGACATCAGGCAAGAAGTGCATTTCGATCTTCAAGATCCCATCACCCTTACATGCTTCACAACGTCCACCTTTGACGTTAAAGCTAAAGCGTCCCTTGCCATAGCCCCGCACCTTAGCCTCATTCGTCAAAGCGAAGAGATCTCGAATACCGTCAAAGGCACCGGTATAGGTAGCTGGGTTCGATCTTGGTGTCCGGCCAATGGGAGATTGATCAATTTCGATCACTTTATCAATAAACTCCAAACCTTCAATGGCATCATGCTCTCCCGGCCTGGTACGAGCTCGGTGCATCACCTGGCTCAGCTTCCTGTACAAGATGTCATTAACTAAAGTGCTCTTACCCGAGCCGGAAACACCCGTTACCGCCACAAATACTCCCAGGGGAATCCGAACATCAAGATTCTTCAGGTTGTGCTCCCTCGCCCCACGGATCGTTAGCCAATTACCATTCGGCTTCCGGCGTTTCCGCGGAACTCGAATCACCTTCTCGCCCTTGAGATACTGCCCTGTAATGGACTCGGGCACAGCACAAATATCATCCCAGCGTCCCTCCGCGACCACTTGGCCACCATGGGTACCGGCACCGGGCCCCATATCGATGATCCAATCTGCGGTAGCCATCGTGTCTTCATCATGTTCCACCACAATCAAGGTGTTCCCTAAATCGCGGAGTTCTTTCAGAGACTCCAAGAGTTTCTCATTGTCCCGCTGGTGCAGACCAATGCTGGGCTCATCTAGGATGTATAGGACGCCCGTCAGCCTCGATCCCACCTGGGTTGCTAAACGGATGCGCTGGGCTTCTCCACCTGATAGTGTCGCAGAAGAACGACTTAAAGCCAAGTAATCCAGGCCCACATTCACCAAGAACGATAGACGTTCCTTGATCTCCTTCACAATTTGCCTGGCAATCAGTTTTTCCCGTTCGGTAAACTCCAGGGACGTGAAGAAATCGAGGCACTCTCGAATGGAAAAGTCCGTGACCTCCATGATGTTTTTGCCCCCAATGGTCACTCCCAAGACTTCAGGTCGCAAACGTCGACCGTTACAGGCACGGCAGGTATGAATGCTCATATATTGCTCCACATCCTGCCTGACCCAGTCTGATCCACTCTCCTGATAGCGACGCTTGAGCCAGTTGACCAGACCTTCAAAGGGGGCTTCGTAGACCCGCTCCCTACCAGCACTATTGGTGTAATAAAAACTCACTTCTTCCTCACCGAGGCCGTAGAGGAGAATGTTGAGTTGATCACCTGTTAGATCCCGCAAGGGAACTTCGTGGTCAATCCCATATTTTTCACTAACGCTCTGCAAAATCGCTTGTCGCCACTTGCTCTTACTATTGTGCCAGGGAACTAAGCCTCCTTCAGTAATAGAGCGATCCAGATCTACGATCAATTCCGGGTCAATCTCCTGCTTTTCTCCTAGGCCCTCGCAGTTTGGACAAGCGCCAAAGGGGCTGTTAAAGGAAAACATACGGGGAGCCAACTCTTCCATAGAAATTCCACAATCGATGCAAGAGAACTTACTGCTAAACATGAGTTCCTCACCGTCAATGACATCCACAAAGAGGATGCCGTCACCATGGTTTAGGGCCATCTGCACCGAATCGCTGATGCGTCCTACCAGGTCAGGCCGGACACTGATGCGATCCACCACAATCTCAATATTATGCTTCTTATTCTTGTCCAAGTTCAGCTCATCACTGACCTCACGGATCTCCCCATCCACTCGAATCCGAATAAAGCCTTCCTTGGCAATGGATTCAATCACCTTTTTGTGCTCGCCCTTACGTCCCCGAACGACGGGGGCTAAGAGCTGTATTCGCGTTCGTTCTGGTAGCTCCAAAATCTGATCCACAATTTGCTCCACCGTCTGCTGCGTAATGGGCTTGCCACAGCTTGGACAGTGGGGGCGCCCCACTCGGGCAAATAGCAATCGCAAATAGTCGTAAATCTCCGTGACGGTACCCACGGTAGAGCGAGGATTGCGACTCGTCGTTTTCTGATCAATGGAGATGGCTGGTGAGAGACCATCAATGGAATCTACATCGGGCTTATCCATTTGGCCTAGAAACTGCCTGGCATAGGCAGACAAAGACTCCACATACCTTCTCTGTCCTTCCGCATAGATGGTATCAAAGGCCAGGGACGACTTACCAGAACCCGACAGTCCAGTGACGACCACAAGCTTGTTTCTGGGTATTTCCACATCTATATCTTTCAGGTTGTGCTGACGAGCACCCCGGATCACTAACTTCTCATTCAAACTGACAACCCCATTTCAATCCGTATCTCCTTAATCTCATCCCGCAATTCTGCGGCACGTTCAAAATCCAAGTCCTGGGCAGCCCGATACATCTCCTCTTCAAGCTCCCCAATCAGCTCAATGACTTCCTTCAGGGATCCACTGCGCCGCAGATCATAGACAGGCCTCTCCTCAGCCACCTGATCTTCGGGTAGATCTTGGGCAATATCCTTAATGGCTTTTTGGACACTGACTGGAGTGATGCCCATCTTTTCATTGTAGGCCATCTGAATCGTTCGTCTGCGATTGGTCTCGTCTATGGCATACTGCATAGAGTCGGTGATTCGATCGGCGTACATGATAACCTTGCCCTCCACATTCCGGGCAGCCCGTCCAATGGTCTGAACCAAAGAGGTGGAAGAACGTAAGAAACCCTCTTGATCCGCATCTAAGATGGCAACTAAGGAGACTTCCGGTAGATCGAGTCCTTCCCGCAAAAGGTTGATTCCCACCAAGACATCAAAGACCCCTTGGCGCAGTTCCCGCAGAATCTCGATACGTTCTAGGGTATCCACATCAGAGTGCAAATAGCGTACCTTCAGCCCTACCTCTGTGAAATACTGGGTAAGGTCTTCGGCCATGCGCTTGGTGAGTGTAGTGACCAACACCCTCTCCCGCCTTTTCAAGACCAGACCAATCTCATCGATCAGATCATCAATTTGTCCCTTCACTGGACGAACCACAACCAAGGGATCCACCAATCCTGTTGGTCGAATCACTTGTTCCACAACCTGCTCTGAGCGTTCCTTTTCATAGGGACCAGGCGTTGCCGAGACATAGACAACTTGATTCATATGGTCCTCAAACTCAGAGAACATTAGGGGACGATTGTCCAAGGCAGAAGGGAGGCGGAAGCCATACTCCACAAGGTTCTCCTTACGGGAGCGGTCGCCAAAATACATGGCCCGAACCTGGGGTATCGTTACATGGGCCTCATCAATCATCATCAGATAATCTTTGGGAAAATAGTCCAAGAGTGTGGCAGGCGTTTCTCCTGCTTGACGCCCACTCAAAGGTGCCGAGTAGTTCTCCACACCAGTACAATAGCCCAATTCGGCGAGCATCTCCAAATCGTAGCGGGTACGCTGTTCCAGTCGCTGTGCTTCCAACAGTTTATTCTGGCTACGGAGTACCTGCAAGCGCTCCTCTAGCTCCGCTTCAATAGTAGGTAAAGCCCTTTTCAGTTTTTCCTCTGGAGTAATAAAGTGCGATGCAGGGTAAATGGTTAGTTCATCACGCTGTTCCAGAACTTCGCCTGTAATGGGATCAATCTCCTGAATGCGTTCAATTTCATCGCCAAACATCTCGATCCGGATCACGGATTCACTACCGATAGGATTAATCTCAATGACATCGCCTCGCACCCTAAAGGTACCCCGGGTAAAGCCGATATCATTCCGTTCGTACTGAATTCCCACCAAACGGCGTAAAATATGATCTCGATCCCGGTATTCCCCATTCTTCAGGGAAAAGGTCATACCTGAATAGTCTTCGGGGGATCCCAAACCATAAATGCAGGACACACTGGCTACAATAAGAACGTCTCTTCGTTCAAACAGAGCACTTGTGGCCGCATGGCGTAAGCGATCGATTTCGTCATTGATGGAAGCGTCTTTTTCGATATAGGTGTCACTAGTGGGCACATAGGCCTCCGGCTGGTAATAGTCATAATAACTCACAAAATAGTGTACGGCATTATCAGGAAAGAACTCCCTGAACTCACTACAAAGCTGGGCTGCGAGGGTCTTATTATGGGCCAAGACTAGGGTAGGCTTCTGCACAGCCTCGATCACCTTGGCCATCGTATAGGTTTTTCCAGAACCGGTCACACCGAGTAAGGTCTGGTGTTTCATACCAGATTGAATGCCTGAAACTAACTGTTGTATGGCTTTAGGCTGATCACCTGCAGGCTCAAAGGGAGCCACAACTCGAAATTCCTTCTGTAAAGCCATGAGGTATCTATTCTCCTTTTTTCCATTTCTGGTAGGTTATTTTCATCGCGTAGCCAATACTACTATGATTAGACATTTGGGAGGTCAATACGTATGAGTTTAATTGTGATGGTGGAAATCCCTAGAGGAAGTCGGAACAAGTACGAATACAATGAAGAAGACAAACGGTTCTACTTAGACCGCATGCTGTTCTCCTCGGTCCATTATCCATCAGATTATGGGTTTATCCCAGAGACATTGGCTGAAGATGGAGATGCTTTAGACGCCCTTGTCTTGGTGGGCGAAGCAACCTTCCCTGGCTGTTTAATCCGAGTTGAGCCCGTTGCTGCCTTTGAAATGTGGGATGAAAAAGGGCCAGATCAGAAGATCCTCTGCGTGCCTGTGAGTGATCCCCAGTGGAACTGGGTACGGAGATTGGACGATGTACCGCCCCATTTACTCCGGGAAATCACCCACTTTTTCCAAGTTTACAAGGATCTGGAAAAGAAGAAGACCAAAGTTGGTGATTGGTTAGATCGAGAAGACGCGCAGCGCTTTGTTGCCGAAGCCCAAGCCCGTTACATTCATGGGCGATAAGTTACTCCTTGTGGAGGAGCCTGGAGATGGGTACAAGCCTGACATTGGTGGCGAGAAACTCTGGGATCATTTCCCAGAGAGCATCAGCAGTTGCAGAACGGACATGCCCAATGACAACGGCATGTCCTTGTCTTTGGGCTAAATCCAGGCCAGCCCGGAGCTGTCCTTTTATTTTGTCCACATCACTTTCGTTATCAATAAATAGATTGTTGACTCCAAAGGGTACCCCAAGTTCCACGGCGACCTCGCGAACCACGCTTTCGGTGGTCGTGCGGCTGTCGACAAAAAACAGTCCAAGCTCGCCGATGACCTCCAAGACATGGGTCATGGTCTCATAATCCGCCGTTACAAGGGAGCCCATATGATTGTTCACTCCCACAGCAAAGGGGAGGGAAGCCAAGTTTTCCTTCAGCTGAGCCTCCACCTCTTCACTGGTCATGCCCAGTCGAATCCCACCTGGACCCAAATCTAGACTCAAATCTAAGGCCTCCATGGGTTGATGCAAAATGACCTCGTGGCCCGCCCTACTAAGCCTTTCACTGGCCATCTCCGATAGTTCTATCTGGGGCAAGATGGCCATGGTCAGGGGTAAGGGATAGGCTAGCATGGGTTGTACCGCCGAATTTGCATAACCCCAATCGTCAATAATCACCGCCAAAAGGGGCGACTGGGGCGTCCGGCGCACATAACTCTCTGGATCGAAGGGCTCACCCAAGACCGAAATCCAACCACCATAGTAATAGTCATAGTTTTTGGGATTGAGGAGATCGATCTGCCATTCATAGGCTAAGACTTTTTGCCCGAGTTGGGGCAAGTCGCTCCAGACCCCTAAGGTATAGCCATGGTCCGCCGCTTCCAGCTGGATCATCCAGCCCTCCTCCAAAAGGAACTCGCTGAGGCGAAAAATCGTTTGGGAAAGTATACGATCATACTGTTCGGGCACGACAAGCAAGGTCTCTTGGCCCTGGATCCAGGCGAGTGAAGTTGTACCGCTGGTTTGAACCTGGTAGTCTTGCTCACGCTGTAGCAGAGCATAACCGTTGTCCTGCCAAAAACGTGCCAAGGAATCCACATCTGGGACCATGGGCCGAGTTAGCTCCAGTTCGATTCGCTGCTCCCCCTCTAAGTCGAATGGAAGTTCTGGTCCCCGCAAGAAACCTAACACAGCAAAACCTAAGGAACTCACGGCCAGTAAGACCATGAGTATGCCTAGAATTTTCTTTTGTTCCTCCAATCGATACTGAGCCAAAGCCTCACTTCCTCGATTTCCACTTCTTCCATAAAGTCTTTAAGGGTCCCTCTTTGAACCGAACGTAGGCCGCCTGCTCTGGATGGGGCGCCGGCACAATGCCCAAGGGAGGAACCTTGCCCTTATAGTGTATTGTCCGTTCCGTTGATTGGTGAAACTGGTTTTCCACAACTAGGATTGGATCAATCATCCATGGAGTCATTTGATGGGCCAATTCATGCAGGTTTTCCACCGCAATCCCATTAATGCTGCGAATCACATCACCAGCTTCTAGTCCCATTTTTTCAGCTGGTGAATCTGGATAAACCGCAAGCACCATCACTCCATCATCGCCCTTAAAAACTGGTGTCTGTTCCTTTTCCCTCCGTCGACCGAGATAGATCACGAGCTCATGACCGAGGGCAGAAAACAGTACAGGCAAAATGGTGAGCACCGGGTATTGATTGGCCACGTAAGCCAGGCCCAAGAGCAGCAAGCTATAGACAAAGAGCAAGCCCGCGCTACGCCTGGCCCTCACCTTAGGCAACTCAGTTTGGACAAAGTCGCTGTAGCCTAGGGCCACGACCAAGGGAAACAAGATATGGAGTAACATATGGTTGTCTGGCACTTCCAGACTCGATTGAAACAGAGGCCACCAATCTGGCATGGGCACGGATTGTAGATCCAACCCTGAACTGACCATCACTACACCGACTAAAGCTATGGTTGGCATGGGCCAGAACTTGCGGAGGGCGAATCCCCCAACCACCTTGCCACTGGCATGTTTAAAGAACATAGGCGAAGCGTTGTGGTAGCCATTAACAAAGATCAAAAATGACTCCACCATGTGTAAGATGGCTACCAAGGCCATCAGTGTGGCGATCTGAATCTTAGGAAAACCTGTAAGCAACGTGGCTAGACTCACCAGGCTACCGGCATAGGCAAAACACAAAAAACGTTGATCAATGAACATCAATAGCAGGGCAGCCAGCCAAAGATAAGCTACGCCGGCGTCGCTGACAGAGACACCGAGGAGAATAAAAAGGATGGTGGCTAGCATTCCCCCACCAATACCATAGACCAAGGAGGTCACGGTCTCCATCAAAGGATTAATTCGCTTCAAACGGAAGAACCCCTGTTCGTATTGGAGAATTTTTGTGTATTGGCGATGAACGAGAACAAAGACAAGGGCCATAATCAAGATATAGCGCAGATCTGTCACCATAAATGTAAATGTCTGAAATGTAATTTTCACAAGTTCCCAAAGATAATTCAATCCATTCTCCTCCTTGATTCCACCGGGGAACACAGCACCCCGGAGACGGTGTCCGGGGTGGTTTTTACTCTCAGAGCTGGCTTCGCAGTACTTCTAGGGCTTTTTCCAATTGCGGATCCTGCTCCGCTTCATCATAGTAGATTGCTTCTTCTTCCTCGACGGTAACTTCCACCACAATGTCGGGTTCGATACCCACACCATTGATATCTTTACCTCCCGAGGTAAGATAGCCTTGTTCTGTCACCGTCAACGCACTGCCATCACGCAAGGGATAGAGGGATTGCACCAAACCCTTACCAAAGGTGGTAGTTCCGATCAGGGTAGCGAGGCCATTATCCTGCAAAGCTCCAGAGACAATCTCCGAGGCACTAGCGCTACTACCATTAATTAGAACCACCATGGGCATGGGCTCACGAGTGCCTGCCCACCTACTATCGAAAGGAGTCCGAACTCCGTATTGATCTTCCAAGAAAAGTAAGGGTGCTTCAGAGACAAACTCGTCGGCCACCTCCAAGGCTGCACCCAGCGTGCCTCCTGGGTTAAAGCGGAGATCGAGAATTAAGGCTCGTTGTCCCTGGCGGTCTAGGTCTGCTAAGGCCTGGGCCAGTTCATCATAGGTGCGATCAGAGAAGTTGGTAACCTCAATATAGCCAATCTGATACTCTTCATCAATCATATAGTATTCGGGTACCGAAACCACATTGATCAATTCCCGTATGATGTGGACATCAAAGAATTCCTCACCACGGCGAATGGTCAGATCCACTTCAGCACCTTCAGGGCCACGCATCAAACTCACGGCCTCATCTAAGGTCATGTAAGTCGTATCTTTGCCATCGATGGCCATAATCTTGTCGTCACGCCTTAGTCCAGCGCGCTCACCAGGGGTTCCCTTAATGGGGGAAACCACCGTTACCCGATCATCCACAATGCCCACGGAAAGGCCAATTCCACCATAGATTCCTGTAGTGGTATTCATCATATTCTCAAAAGCAATGGCATCCATATGACGTGTATAGGGATCATCCAGAGCATTTTTTAGCATGCCATTAATGGTACCATGGGTAACATAGGCCTTCATGAGCTCAAATGTACTCACAGGCTGGAAGTAATGCCTCGTCTTTACTAAGGCGATCACCTCCAAAGCAGTCCCTATGCTTTCGTAGCGGGTTTCACCCTCCGGCACCTGCACATTGGCTTGGTACGAACCATAGGCAAGGGAAACAGACAATAAGGCCACGATCAAAATGATTATTAGAGTTGCTTTTCGGCTCACTCCATCACCAGCTTTCTATTCTAGGCAAACTATATGTGGAGAATCCCTCATACAGACTTGATCATGATTCATATTATCATATCAAAAATCGCTAGTACTTGGCAAGTATGACGCCCCTTAGGGTAATGGATTCATACCCCTGAAGCCTTCACCTAGAACTTCATGAACATCGGAAATAATCACGAAAGCCTTCTTATCGGTCTCGGCGACGATTTTTTTCACAGATGCAATTTCCATCCTGGAAACAATCGCCAATAGAATTTCCCGTTCATGTTTGGTGTACATACCCTTGCCATCGAGGATGGTCACTCCCCGTTCGAGATGCTCCATGATACGTTGACCAATGGTTTCTGGATCATCAGAAATAATGAGGCAAGCTTTGGCATAACTTTGTCCCTCTTGGACTAAATCCACCGTCTTGGTGGTTATAAAGACAGCAATCAGAGCATACATGGCAAGTTCTGGACCAAAGGCTATACCAGCTAAGACAATGACCACACCATCCACAAGGAGCAACGCCTGCCCCACACTGGTAGGAAAGAAGCGGGCCACCAACTGAGCTGCCATATCGGTACCTCCAGTGGAGCCACCGGCTCGAAAAGCAATCCCCAAACCAATTCCAGAGAGCACTCCACCATAAATAGCTGCCAAGAGCAAATCCTCGGTGGGTGGAACGGCAAACTGGTTAAAGATATCCACAAAGACTGACATGGCCAGAGTTCCAAACAAGGTTTTTGCTCCAAAGACAGGCCCAATGATCCGCCAGCTCAATAAGAAGAGGGGAATGTTAAGGAGAAGCATGGTGACCCCCACAGGAAGGCTTGTGAGATGATAAACGACGGTTGCTAAGCCACTGACGCCCCCTGCAGCAATTTTGGCGGGAATCAAGAAATAACTGACCCCGATGGCGGTAATGATCACGCCCACTAATACTCCGCCGTAACCTATAACAATCCGTTTGAACATACCCTTACCTCCCCTGCCGTAATTTGGCACCCAGCACGGCCAGGACAAACACTGGCAAGGCCATCAGGCGTTTGATTCTCCAAGGTTGCCGAACCACACGATAGAGCCATTCTAAGTGGATCTTCCGGAGCCAAAGTGGTGCACGCTTATCCACGCCAGCCCAGACATTGATGCTCCCTCCCACACCAATGGCCAAGGGAACGTTGAGGTTGGCGAGATGGGCCGCGAGCCACTTTTCCTGGCGGGGCACACCCAGGGCGGCTAGTAGAATCTGGGGTTTGGCCTGCGCAATCTTGGCAAGTACCTCTTCCTCTTCTCCGCCAGGGCGAAAGAAACCATGCTGGGTACCTACGATCTTAAGCTGCGGGAGTCGACTTTGTAGAGCTTTCGCTGCCTGATCCGCGACCCCTGCCTCGCTTCCCAGAAGAAAGACGCCCCAGCCCTGCGCAGCCGCCTGCTCCAGCAAGCCTTCAGCTAATTCGATTCCAGGAATTCGTTCTGGAAACCCTAGGCCCAGCATGTGTGAAGCCCAAACAACGCCGATCCCATCTGGCACTACTAGGTCAGCTCGTTCCATAATTTCCCCAAGGAGCTGATCTCCCCTGGCCTTCATGACCATCTCTGGATTGGCTGTAATCACTAAATGGAAATTCCCATCCTCCACATACGAAGCCAACCGTGCTTGCGCCTGAGTCATAGTTACTGGGTCAAAGCCAATCCCTAGAATTTTCTTTCTCTCCATCTCTTCACCCCAATACCCGAGCTAACATTGTCCGATTTTGCAACGCAGCATCCCGCAGACCCTCTAGGGCTTGACTATAGGCAAGTCGATATGTTTCTGCCTCTTGCCTGACCTGGACCGAAGCCGCACCCAGCCCCGACACATCCTCCAGTTCTAGACAGGGAATGTGTAACTGTTCACAAATGGCTGAAACCTTGGGATCATAGTTTAGACCCAGAGGCTGGCAATCATGGAGTACACTGAAGATCAAGCCATGGAGACGCATGGAAACAAAGAGGGAAGCCCCTGAAAATACCTGGCCCATACTCTCCAGTGTAATTCCTTGGTACACCTTGAGATCTCGATTTCTCTCCTGCAAACCCTGCCCCATCTCCCGGTCTCCAGGACCCAGTGGTAAAAACTCCACAGCAACGCCCTGTTCCTGCCAAGACCCGATCTGGTTGAGCCAGATATCCCTCTGCTTTTCCCAGGCCGAGTAGGGCCTGAGGTTCAGCAAAATCCGGTTCTCCTTCTGGCCGGACTCTTTCACCGTCTGTGCTTGAAAAACAGGATCGGCATAGAGCTCAACTTTATCGCCAGGCACCCCTAAGTCGAGCAAAAACTGACGACTAGCTACATTTCGCACCGAACAGGCGGCGCTACGTTTGAAGGCTGCCTTGATCCAAGCGCGATACAGGTTACTTTCAACGGGTCCCAAGCCCTGCCCATACATGACCACCGGCACTCCACGGAGCAAAGCCAGTTCAACGAGGCCCAGATAGTAGGGAATGCTCCGTTTGCTAGTTACATCCTGGAGCAAAGAACCCCCACCACTAATGAAGAGGCGTGCTTGGCGTAGCTTTCCCCATATTTGCCGCAGATCGTAGCGCGGAACCGCATCAACGCCCAGTTGCTTCCTGGTTGCAGCGGGATTATTCGAGAGTACGACAATGCGTTCGCGGGGAATCCCAACACTCTGTAGATCTTCACATAAGGCCGCTAAAATAGCCTCATCGCCGAGGTTATCGAATCCGTAATAACCCGATACCAAAATCACGACCAAATCGCCCCTTCCCCCATGTTAGTGCTTTGGAAATGAGCCAACCCAGGAAGTAACCAAAGAACAATCCGTAGAATGTCCTTAAGACACTTACCCAAAGAAAGGTATGCGTGTGGGTGAAGGTATTGACCAGGGAAATCTGACCAATGACCGCCAGGGGCAGCCACCAGGACTTACTAGGTTCCTTAGACTGGAGGGCTAAATACAAGGCCGGATGACCCAAGAAAAGTTCCTTGGTCCGGGGCCGCACCACCAAGAGGTTCTCTAAAAACTCCCTTGCCCTTACTTCCAGCCCCAAGACGGGAATCCCGAAGTTACCCGTGCGGAGGATATAAACGACACCAAGAAGCCCTAAGAAACCTGCAAAAAGTAGATACGGAACAGGAATACTCCTTTGGAGCCAATCCCGTAGGGGCCGGATCAAGGTGAAGACAACCAGGGCTATGGGAGCCATGTGCATCAGTTTCACACCCCGAAACTCCTGAATCTTGACTAAAAATCCAGTTCCACTCAACATCGCGACCACAAAAAGGGCACCCAGAAGCGAAACACAGGAAATGGCAATATAGCGACTGAGGGGTCTTTGGCCCCACTCAAGCTGGATGGCTAGGGCAGGAAAAACGATGGCGGCTAAGAGGGCTAATCCCTGCCGAGCTAAGTTCGGTCT
>JAAYOK010000289.1 GCA_012520355.1 Bacillota bacterium
CCTACGTCTCTCGCATCGAAAAACGTGCGCTGGGAAAACTACTGCATGAGATGAGTTCATAATGGCGCCCCTCAGTGGGCGCTTTTTTGTTGGATTTGTCTGTAGCTCGATCTGTGATATAATTGAGGGAAATTAGGGAAAGTCGAGCGTACGAGATGAAGAAGTTGGTTCCAGATTTGATTTGCGAAAGTGTTTTTACTATTGATCTAAAGAGGTTAAAACAGGAGAACATACGAGGTCTATTGGTTGATATCGATAACACCTTGGTTCCTTGGGGCAAACCAGAGATCGAAGAAGCATTTGTGGCCTGGGTGAGAAGGGTCAAAGAAGAGGGTTTCAAGATCTGCCTGGTATCCAATGCCAAAAAAGAGCGGGCCCAAAACATCGCCACTTTACTGGGTATTCCCGCGGTGGGTTTGGCTTTGAAGCCGCTTGGTCGCTCCTTTCGCCGGGGCATGAACCTTTTAGGTCTTGCAGCCCATGAGGTAGCAGTGATTGGCGATCAGTTGTTTACGGATGTTCTGGGAGGTAATCGTTTAGGGATTTGGACGATTTTGATCAATCCAATCAGCAAAAACGAGCTTGATTCAACAAAGTTCATGCGAAGGCTGGAGGCGAAGATTCTGCAGAAGATGGTGAAACGAGGCCAGCTTAAAGCCGAGCATGTCAAGATTCGACAAGGGAGAGACTAAGATGTGTGACAAGTATTGTCAAGGCTGCGGGGCAGCACTGCAGACGGAGGAACCAACCCGTTTTGGCTTTGTACCAGAGCATTTGCTTGAACAAGATACCCTGCTTTGCCAGCGTTGTTTTCGGATCAATCATTATGGTCAGAATGAACTAGGTGCTGTCCAGCCAGACGATGCACTAGCGTCCATTGGTGCGGGTGTACAATGGGCTTCAGGAGTTTGTTTGGTTGTGGATCTCCTGGACTTTGAGGCAGGACTTCCCGCGCCCTTACTTGGTCTGCTGCGGGGAAAAGATGTGGTCTTGGCGGTGAACAAAGTCGATCTGATCCCAAAAACAACACCCCTAAGAGAGTTGGGTGACTGGGTGAAGGCCCGCTTGGATTATTATGGGCTGCCCAAGGTCAAGGTGGTCTTAGTTAGTGCCGCCAATGGATATGGATTTCCTGCCCTAGCGGATCTACTCTTAACTCTAGGCAAGAATGTGCTTTTTGTTGGCATCACCAATGTGGGAAAATCCAGTGTGCTTCAGCGCCTTTTACATATGCGGATTGGTGGGGGGAAACGGGGGAAGATCGAACCGACCATCTCGCCCTACCCAGGCACCACGGTGCAGGTCTCCCGTTGGTCCTGCCCAGATGGTCTGGTCCTTGCAGATTCTCCTGGTTTTGTGCCCCAGGGCCGGATTAGTGATCTGGTCTCGCCCCAACTGGCCCAGGAGATTATTCCCCACAAGAGCCTTTCTTCCCACCTCTATCCGGTGAAGGAAGGGGATGTAGTTCTAATTAAGGGTTTGGTAGCTGTGGAGTGTCTGTCAGCCAAGCACCAAGCCTTGCTGCTAGGTTTCACTGGGTCTGGAGCGAAGTGGCAAAAATCTTCCAGTAAGCAATTGGACAAATGGCTCCAGAAAGATAGGAACGATGCACCGATCAAAGACTGGGAAACGCACGTGGTTGAGCTCCGACCAAGAGAGGATCTCTTTATTAGCGGTTTAGGTTGGGTTTCAGCCCGCAAATCACAGGTTCGCTTGCGTCTGCATATCCCCTTGGGAGCAGACTTTACCGTTCGTCCCAATCTCATCGGACCCAAAGCTTAAGAAAAAACTTTCAGTTTTATGAATAAAGCTCGTCCTCCTTGCACATACTATAAATATCACAAGGGTCAGGGAGGATGAGCCATGTCTGTATTCGTTTATGAGACTGCTTTAGACTATAAGTCCAGTGATCGACTGCTCCGGGACATTCGCCAGACTGTTCAACAATTGAAACAGGACCATCCTAGATTGAAGCATTGTTCCTTAGCGGATGTGATGATGAGAAAAAGCCAAGCGAAGGTGAATGTGACTTTGTATTTTCAGCCCTGACCCCGTCTGGGGTTTTTTTTTGAGGATGGAAAGTTAGGCAGGAGTTTCCATAGAACAAAGAGAAAAAGAGTCATAATAGATGTTAGGAGGGCGAATATGGAACGAATATCTCGGATTCGCGAGCGTTTACAGGTGGAGGGCATCGATGTATTTCTGGTCTCGAGTCCCATCAACCGGCGTTATCTCACGGGCTTTACCGGATCCGCAGGTCTTGTTTGGATCTCCCCAACTAGGCAGGCGATCTTGACAGACTTTCGTTATCTGGAACAGGTCAAACAAGAGTGTCCTGGCTGGGAGTTAATACATATTGAAAGCTATATTGAATCGCTGACAACCCTAATTGAAGAAGACAAAGTCCAAACCATTGCGATTGAGAAAGAGTATGTAACGGTGAACCAAATGGAGGATTGGCAGGAGAAGCTGGCTCCGACCTTCACCGGGGTTAAGGGCTGGGTTGAAGAACTGCGCATGATCAAGAGCGAAGAGGAGGTAGCCAATATTAGAAAGGCCGCTTCCATTGCCGATGAAGCCTTTGCCAAGCTTCTTCCTACGATTCGTTCTGGCTTAACCGAAAGGGAGATTGCCTTAGAACTCGAGTTCCTCATGCGTAAAGCAGGAGCCAGCGCCATGTCCTTTGATCCCATTATTGCATCTGGACCTAGGAGTGCCTTACCCCATGCCAGGCCAGGAGAGCGGATCTTAAGCGTTGGTGACTTTGTGGTCTTTGACTTTGGTTGTGTCGTGAATGGGTATTGTTCCGACATGACCCGTACCTTAGTCATTGGTGAACCTGAGGAAAAGCATTTGCTCATCTACGATCTGGTACTTGAAGCACAAGAACGCTCCTTGGCAGCGGTGGGACCGGGCAAAACTGGTGTAGAAATTGATGCAATAGCACGCAACATTATTAGTGACGCAGGCTATGGGGAATACTTTGGTCATGGTTTAGGGCATAGTCTAGGTCTTGAAGTCCACGAGAGTCCACGTCTGTCCAAACTTGATGAGACAGTCTTGCAGCCTGGCATGATCGTGACGGTAGAACCAGGGGTCTACCTGCCTGACTTCGGCGGCGTGCGAATTGAAGATCTGGTCTTGGTGACAGAAGATGGTCATGAGGTTTTATCCTCGACATTTAAAGAGTTATATGTGGTAAGATAAGGAGGAAGTAAAGAGTGATTTCGGTAAACGATTTACGCACAGGAGTTACAATTGAAGTTGAGGGCGACATCTATAGTGTGGTTGATTTCCTCCACGTCAAACCAGGTAAAGGCGCCGCTTTTGTCCGTACCAAATTGAAGAATATCCGCACAGGATCCAGTGTTGAACGGACCTTTAGGGCTGGTGAGCGCGTGGCCCGGGCACATATCGAGTCGCGACAAATGCAATACATGTACAATTCAGGTGACGAGTATTTCTTTATGGATATGGAATCCTATGATCAGATTGCTCTCAGGGCAGAGGATTTAGGGGATGCCCCTAAATATCTCTTGGAGAATATGACCCTTGGCATTCAGTTCTATGCGAACCAGCCGGTAGGTGTCGATCTGCCAACGACGGTGATTCTCAAAGTAACCCAAACAGAACCAGGATTTAAGGGCGATACGGCTCAAGGGGCCACAAAGCCGGCCACACTCGAGACGGGACTGACGATTCAGGTGCCTTTGTTCGTGGAGCAAGGTGAGAATGTTAAGGTTGACACTAGGACTGGAGAGTACCTCTCCCGGGCCTAAACAACAATAAACTTAGGGGGTGGACGTATTGGAGACAATTAGAGAAAAGATTGCCTATTTGCGAGGTGTCATCGACGGTGATCCAACTCTTGCAGAGGGACGGAATGGTTTCCTATTCGGCAAGGTGTTGCAGATTCTTGAGGACATTGCCTATGAGCTCGATGATCTAGCCCAAGCCCAGGATGAGTTAGACGAATACCTTGAAGAGGTTGACTTCGACTTGGCCTATCTGGAGGACGAGTTGCTCTTGGACGATGACGATTTTGACGAGCACGACCATGACGATTGGGACGATTCCTTAGTCGAAGTCGAGTGTCCGGTCTGTGATGACATTGTGACGTTTGACGAAGAGTTCCTATTTGATGAAGGCGTGCAGATCCGTTGCCCCCGCTGTGATGCAGTGGTCTTTGAAACAGCAGACTTTGAAGAACTGGATGACCTGTTCGTAGAAGACGCAGTGGAAGACAGTGACGAAGACTAAGTAGGATAAAAGCACATGTTTGAGGTTGCCCCGTTGGGGTAGCCTCTTTTTTTGTCATACCTTGTCCCTTTATGGCATAGAGTAGGCTAGGGAGTGGGCAA
Source organism: Bacillota bacterium (assembly GCA_012520355.1). Taxonomy (GTDB): domain Bacteria; phylum Bacillota; class Limnochordia; order Darwinibacteriales; family Darwinibacteriaceae; genus UBA5420. The sequence goes on from JAAYOK010000289.1 coordinate 4,362, forward strand.
CATGTTGAATTTTCTCGCACCAAATTTACGAGGGATTCTCAGTCAGGCCAATCTTTGCCGCTTAGAGGAAGTTCGGGTTCGCCTTGATCGACCGCTGATGGTGAAGGATGCTCGGGGCTTTTCCTTTCTCTCCAGGCAAGGACAACCCTCTCTGCCCAACCAGGGGTACATTGTCAGTCGTGAGGATCTGCA
>JAAYOK010000044.1 GCA_012520355.1 Bacillota bacterium
CCCTCGTGTTCGTTCTAAGCTGGATCTGGGGTATGACTGGAGTATGGTTAGCTTTCGTGCTCACAGAGTTTGTCGTTGCGGCCTGGATCGTGGGCGAAAGTCACATGGGAGGAGCTCGCTTCGCGCGAAATAAGGAAGATATTCACATTTCTTGAAAGTTCTGGTACCATGAGGATAAGTGAACGCCGCACAGTTTAGGCAAAGGAGGAACATTATGCGAGGGAAAGTGACCATTGTGTTGATCATGGCATTAGCATTGCTGATGGGTGTGACGGGATGTTCGGGTAAGAAGGAAACAGTGCCCTCAGCGGAAGTACCTCAGACGCAGGAGAAACAGTTCGTGGTCCAGGAGAGCTTCAAAGACTTTGATGGTGATCAGTTGGCAAAAGTGTCTGGAAATCGGGATGTCAAGCATAAGCTGTCCATGTCCAAAGGTACCTACTTGTTTCGAGTCAAGTCCGAGGATCCCTACGATGCCTTGAAGAGGGTGTACATGGGCGCCAGTCTCTTTAGTTCTTTGGGGGCAGGCTTGGATTCGTCGGGTTGGACCATGTATGAAACGCTCCAGCAATGGTATAGCGAAGGTGAGTTCGAACTGGAGATATCGACTGAAGGGGCCTATGAGATCGAAATCTACAAACTACCCCTGTCGGACGTTGCCGAAACCTTACCAATGACAAAAAATCTTTTGGGAACTAGGGTCATTGGTCCCTTCGCTGCAGATAATGAAATTAGGGTCAAGATTGTCACTGAAGATGCAAGAAATGCGGGATTCAATGTGGAATTGTATGATGCGGGTAGTGGTGAACGGATCCAAAATCTTTATCTAAACTATGATAGTGAGACCAAAAGCGGCATTAACGAGATCGATACGGAGGTCGTAGTGGACGTGTCAGGGACAGGAGAGTACTTTTTGGCGGTTATTTGTAATGGAAGGTGTTCCTGGGAGGTTTCAGTCACAAACTAATATGGACTCAGTTGGGGTGAATAGACATGACGAAACCCAGGAAAACCCTTGAGGAAGGGTGATACGAGCATTGTAAAGGATGCAAGCCTCCAAGTGTATGTTTGGAGGCTTTTGCTCATATCTGTTTCCATTCGGGCCGATTCTGGCGTCTGGCAGGAGATGTGTCAGTAATGTTTAATCTTTACCTCAATGGAGGGTTGACTTGACCCATAGACTATAGTGGTGAGGGACGGTTGACATGAAAACACATTCCGATGATCGCGTCGCAACGAATCTTTATGATTCCCTCTTGGAATCCTATGTACGGCTTGCTGTTATGAGGGATCCTGCCACTGGGGACCTGCGTGGCTATGAAATTCTTGAAATGAATAATCCAGCAGCGCGGCTGCTAAGTTCTACGAAAGAGGATGCAATAGGGCGCGATATCTGTGACATGCTGGTCATGGACGAAGCCTCGCGAATGAAGTTTCAGGAACGTCTCGCCTACGCAGACGAACCTCGGACCTTTGATTTTCATTTAAGCGAGCTTGAACGGCGCTTTATCTTCAGTCCCTTCCATGTTTCCCATGACGAGATCATCCTTTTTTTCGTGGAGGTTACCTATCGCCAGAAGGCGGAAGACGTGATCGGAGTCCATGAAGTTCTCTTGGACCGCGCCCAAGATGTGATTCTCTTTGTGGACATGTCAGGCCAAATTCTCAGTGGTAATGAGAAGGCCTGTGAAGTCTACGGTTATACAAAAGAGCAATTAAGGCTGATGAATATTCAAGACATTCGCCATCCATCAACCCAGCCCGTCTTTGAGGCGCAGATGGCCCAGGCCGATGCAGAAGGCATTGTTTTTGAGTCCATCCATGTGCGTTCTGATGGTTCTTCTCTTCCCGTTGAAGTAAGTGCAAAAAGTACGGAAACGGCCAGGGGACAGATCCGAATCCACATCATCCGAGACATTACACAGCGGAAAGAGCAAGAGAAAAAGATTGCATGGTTGGCGAGGTACGATGGTCTCACCGGTGTCCTCAACCGAGCGAGCATCATCAAGGAGTTGGAAGATGAGGTCCATCGGGCCAGGCGTGTAGAGACGAAGTTTGCAGTATTGCTCTTTGATATTGATAAGTTTAAGGTGGTCAATGATAATTACGGGCATGCTACAGGGGATTTTCTCCTGACCCTTGTTGCATCAAGAGTAAAATCGGTCCTCAGACAACATGATCAACTGGGCCGCTTAGGCGGTGATGAGTTTATTGTTTTGCAGACGGACGTCCAAGGTCCTGACAATGTAACTTCGCTAATCAACCGTATTCTTGAGGTCCTATCTAAGCCAGCCCTCTATGAAGGCAGAGAGATCCAGCTTTCCATCAGCTTGGGGGCCAGTCTCTTTCCTGAGCACGCAGTCAATACGGAGGACTTGATTCATTACGCCGATCAAGCCATGTACTCTACGAAACGTAGAGGCGGCAATGGTTATACGTTTTATCAGTTCAGCATGACTTTCTAGTCATAAAGGAGCAACTCTTGATGAGACAGATCCTATCATTACTTTACATCGGTTACCTGCTCTTTGTGATGGTGCTGGTCTTCTTTGGTGGCAAGAAACCTACCCAGCGCTTTAGTTGGCTCCTAGCCTTAGCCTTTCTACCTGGGCTTGGTCTCGTCCTCTACCTGCTCTTTGGTAGTGAAAGCTATTGGGCTTATCAACGACGGAAAATCCGCCGGCGCCATCAGGGGCTTTTTTCCGAGCTCGACGAGATCGTTCACAAAGGTAACAATCCCTCTGGGAGAGAGTTGTCCCCAATCCAAGAGTTTCACGCCAAGTGTTGCGGGAGTATGTTCACTGAGGACAATGCCATGGAGATTTTCCCAACGGGGAAACCCAAATTTGAACGTCTATTCGCCGATTTGCGTGCTGCCCAGGACCATATTCATGTGCAGTATTTTACGATTCATAACGATGCCATGGGTCAGGAACTGATTTCTATTCTGAAAGAAAAGGTCGGGCAGGGGGTAGAAGTTAAGCTGCTCTATGATAGCTTTGGTTGTTTTATGACTTTTGTGCGACCGCTCTTTTGGGAGCTGAAAAGAGCAGGTGGGAATGTGCGGGGGATTCGCCCCTATGCCCGAGCCCTAAATTATAGGAACCATCGTAAGCTCGTGATTATTGACGGTTCCATAGGCTATCTTGGTGGCATGAACCTGGGAGAGCGCTATGCAACCGGAGTCAAAGGGATGAAGTGGAGGGATACCCACATTCGCTTGACGGGCGGAGGCGTTCACGATCTCCAACAAATCTTTATGTCCGATTGGATTGCCTCGACTAGGAAGGAACGCATCGGGTTTCGCCACCGTTTGCGCCATTACTTCCCAGACTCAGGCGGCGAGGGCGATTTGTCCATCCAGACCATTGCCAATGGTCTTTATAATAAGTCCTTTCATCAAGATGTGATCAACTTAAGCTATTTCAATCTAATCAATAGTGCCAAGGAGAGACTCTGGATTCAAACACCCTATTTCTCTCCCTCTGAACCTGTCTTGCAGAGCCTCAAGACCCTGGCTTTGCGTGGCGTTGACGTGCGGATTATTACTTCAAGTTATTATACATTCGGCGGTCTGTTTCACCATAATATCAAGAACTATTACTTTCGCCATTTGATTGATAGTGGCGTTCGGGTCTTTAAGTATAAGGGAATTATGCACGCCAAGACCATGCTAATCGATGATGATGGCCTCTGTATAGGTACAGTGAATCTGAATTTTCGTAGCTTAGAACGTGATGACGAACTCTTTATTTACTGCGAATCTCAGGCCATGAATCATCTTTATGCTGAGATTTTACGTACCGATGCCACGCATTCTGTCGAACTGGACTATGTGCGCTTTAAAAAGCAGACACTACGTTCACGTGCTTTAGAAGCGGTGGTCAGCCTTTTTTCACCCCTGTCCTAATGGGGTAGACATAATGAGGGAGGGGTAGTGGTGGACAGAGTACATCTTTATATTGTCTTGACGAGAACCAATACAATGATTTCTCGCCTGATTCACCTATTTACCCATGATGAATATACACATGCAGCTTTAGCCTTGGATAGCGAACTGCAAGAAATGTATAGTTTTGGTCGGAAATATACGTACAATCCTTTTCTTGGACGTTTCAAACAGGAACGATTGAATGAAGGAACCTACGGGTTGGCAAAGAAATTGCCCGGTGTCATTTTGGATATTGAGGTATCCCCGGAAGACTACATGCACGTTCGGGAGTTAATCGAACACTTCAGAAGTAACCAAGAAAGGTATAGGTATAATGTTCGAGGCTTGTTTTACGGCTTGTTCAAAAAGCCTACAACCAGGGACGATCGCTTCCTATGCTCGCAATTTGTCTATTTTGTCTTACATGAGAGTCGGATTGTTGAATTCGATATTCCAGCCAGTTTAGTGAGGCCTGTGGACTTTTTGACTTTAGACGCCCGTATTGCCTTCATGGGTGATCTAAAGAGACTTTTGGGGGAACCGACAGAAATCTGTCCCATGCGTACTCGCTTCTACAGATGGGTTCGCAATCGATTTGAATCAGGCAGAGCGGCCTAATGTGGCTGCATGCGGGAGAGTGTTATGAGTAGAGAGGCTTCAAAAAAAGAGCAAGCTTTATGTAGATTCTCGACCACAAGGTTCTTGCGGTGCCCTGTGTGTGAAGCAAGTTTGAGACTCCCTCAAGGGGCAGGGTCTTTGAGTTGCAAAAACAACCACTCCTTTGACGTGGCCCGCCAGGGCTACCTCAATCTGTTTTTAGGCGCGCAAAATAGCCAGTACGATCGAGATCTGTTCGTAGCTAGGCAGAAGGTCTTCGCTGCGGGAGTGTACGATCCTTTAGTCGCTGTAGTTGCTCAATTGATGGATCGTTTGAACTTGAAGGCTCCTTGCATTCTAGATGCAGGATGTGGGGAGGGTTCGTTTCTGGCGAAAATCTCGGAATATGTGGGGGAGTCAAAGCTGATCGGTCTTGACCTTGCCCGGGATGGGATTCGGTTGGCCACGTCCCATGGAGCACCAGTCATGTGGCTCGTGGCTGATTTGGCGCGGCTGCCGCTGGAAGCGGCAAGCGTTGATGTGCTACTTAATGTTCTCTCCCCAGCAAACTATGGTGAGTTCCGTAGGGTCTTAAAACCTGAAGGAACCTTGATTAAGGTCTTGCCGGGAGAGGATTATCTTGTTGAGATCCGGGAACGATTGCCAGGGCTTACTCCTTACTCGAATCAGGAGGTTTTGGGTAAGTTTGTAGACCAGATACATGTGGAGGAGTGTTTGCCCTTGCAATACCATGTGGGGGTTACAGAGGAGTTATGGGCAGCGATGGTGCAGATGACGCCCTTGAGTCGCAAGCGTGAGATACTGGGCGACAGGCCTGGGCGTCTGACGATTGATTTGCAGATCTTGAAGGGATCTTGGACAGAAAGCTAAATTCCTCTTGAAAGGGCAGGGGTTCTACCCTTTTTGGCGAATTGAAGGATAGGGAGATCGAGGATTTGGTTAGGTCGGGGGTAATTTTGAGTGATACTAGACGACTTGGATTTGGGGAGACGACAGCGTATCTTAATCGTCGAAGACGTACAGCTGAATGCACAGATTTTGCTGAACCTCTTGAGGGACGAGTATGATCTGAGAGTAGCTAGCAATGGGCTAGAAGCACTGGCCATGGTGAAAGAGCAAATGCCTGACTTGATTCTGCTCGATATTGTCATGCCAGAGATGGATGGTTATGAGGTGTGCGCAGAGTTACAAGGAAACCCCAACACTCGGGATATCCCCATCCTGTTCTTGACGGCCCTCGAAGGAGACCAGAACGAAGCTTATGGGATTGAACTCGGGGCTATGGACTACATTCGCAAGCCTTTTAATGTGCCAGTAGTGAAGGCGAAGATTCGTAATCACCTTGAACTAAAGCGCTATAAGGATATTCTAAAACGAGATAGTCGAGTTGATGGGCTGACTCGCATTCCCAATCGGCGTCGTTTTGACGAAGCCTATAGTGAAGAGTGTAGCCGCGCGGCTCGGAACAAGACACCTCTTGCAGTGTTGATGATGGATTTTGACTTATTCAAGGCCTACAATGATACATATGGGCATTTACAGGGTGACGATGTGTTAAAACTCGTGGCCAAAACACTCTATAATACATTGCACCGCCCCGGGGACTTAATTGCCCGGTGGGGAGGGGAGGAGTTTGTGGCCCTCTTGCCCGAAACAGACTTAGATGGTGCCTGCCAGGTGGCGGAGCGATTACGACTCGCCGTCTTCGCTCTGCAAATTCCTCACGAAGCATCAAGCTTTGATCAATATTTGACGATCTCGGTGGGGGTGGCTTCTTCCGATGATCATGACTACAAGTCGTATTGTAACCTCTTACAGAAAGCGGATGAGGCCGTCTATCGTGCCAAGAGTAATGGACGCGATACTGTAGCTGTCTATACTCTATGAACAGGCGAAAGGAGCTGACCGGATGAACGCAATTGAGTTTGCCATTCAGATGGAACTCGAGGGAGAGAGGTATTACCTAGAACAAGGGGAAAAAGCCCAGCACGCGGGGCTGAAGGCGGCATTTGATTTGTTGGCTACAGAGGAAAGGGAACACGCCAATCTCTTAGAAAACTATGCGGCTCAAGCTTCCTATGAATTGCGTCAAAGTCGTGTGGCAGAACAGTTTGGTAGTGTCTTTGAGTCGCAACAGGATCTGCAAATCGACTTCAAGGCAACACCAGAGCAAATAGACGCCTACAAACTTGCTCTGGAGAAAGAAAAGGAAAGCATTAACCTTTACGCCAAGATGGGATCAGAAGCCAACTCTGAAGAGGCGAAGAAGTTGTTTGCTTTCTTGGTGGAGCAAGAGACCATTCATTTCAATGCCTTTCGCGAGCTCATCGAATATCTCAGGAAGGCCGAGCAATGGGTAGAGTCGGCGGAGTTTGGACTACGAGAAGACTATTAACACTGCGAGAACGACCAGTAAAGAGGAAAGACGCCCTGCGGGGCGTCTTTGTGATTCTATCCCTTAACTGCACCAGCCGATACACCTTTGGTGATTTGCTTTCGAAAAATCAGATAGAAGACTACCATGGGAACAAGCCCGATTGTCAAAGCTGCGAACTGGCGGCCATGGTCTGAGGCCAACGCTCCAGAGAATTTGAGAATCCCCACAGGTAGAGTTCGCAGTGCATCCCTGGAGACGAGTATGTTGATCAGCATAAATTCGTTCCAGACACCCGATACATTAAGAATGGCTAAGGTCACGGCCACGGGTTTGGCCATGGGTGTGATGATGGACGTGAAGATGCGAAAATACGAAGCGCCGTCGATGCGGGCTGATTCAACCACCGAATCAGGAATGGACTTAATATATTCTGTACATAAGTAGATGCCGATGGGCATTCCCATGCCAACATAAGGGATCAAAACGCCCAAGCGGGTATCATAGACGCCTACGAAAATCGACATCAAGAAGAGAGGAACCATAATCGATTGAAGGGTGAGCAGAATCCCTATAATGAAGCTTCCATGTAAGAACGTTGTCGCCTTGGAACGAATCTTGGCAAAGGCAAAACCAGCCATAAGGGAAAAAGCAATAACCAACAGGGTTGATACTGCTGTAAAGAAGATGCTGTTTACAAACAACGTGTCGAACTGGGCCAAGCGCCAGGCTGTGGGGTAGTTGCTAAAGGTCGGATTCTGCGGCAAGCCCACTAGGTTCAACTGAAACTCCGTATTGGTCTTCAGGGAACTGATGACCAACCAGAAGAGGGGATAGATGGTAAGGATTGTAAAGATAGCTACCATCACATAGACAAAGACTCTGAGAATCGGATGAAAGTCGCTCTTGCGAATCTTTAGGTCCTTCATTCTTCTCTACCCCCAAACTTTGCCTCGGTGAATCTCACCAGAAGAATTAGTATAAAGCTGACCAAAACCATGAATACGGAGATTGCATTCGCCAGCGGGTAGTTGGGCGCGTGCCGGAAGGCGTTATCCCACATATATAGAGATAACACCGATGTTCTACGGGCTGGATTTCCACCAGTCATGGCATAAAGAAGATCAAAGCTCTTGAGTGATCCTGAAATAGCTAGAATACAGGCGGTAACAATGACCCCAGATAGGGCTGGAAGCATGATGCGAAGCAAAACTTGCCACTCGGTTGCGCCATCAATCCGCGCCGCCTCAATCAAGGCGGGATCGATCTTCTGTAGATTCGCTAGGAACATGATCATGTAGGTGCCAGTATACATCCACAGAATGACAAAAAGAACAGGGACAATGGCCAACTTAGGGTCATAGAAGAGTTCGTTTTCCCAACCAGGTTGGATCTTTTGCATAAACTCCGTAAAAGGTCCATAGGGAGAGAAAAAAGACTGCCATAGGCGACCTACGATAATGGTGGAAATCACGCAGGGCAAATAGATAATGGTCTGGAAAAAGTCTCCGAATCTAACGAGTTTACGGTGGATGACATAGGCAAACAGAAATCCCAGAGGAATCTGGCCAAAGACAGATACTGCCATGATCAAACCGTTGTTCTTGAGCGAAATCCAAAAATATTTGTCGTTAAACATTCTAAGATAATGACTAAAGCCGACGAGCTGAATGTTGGAGTTGCCGAAAATCGGACCTCCATTGTAGTTAGTAAGACTGAGTATTAAAGAGAAAACTGTAGGGAATGCCATCACAGCCCAGTACACAGCCACCGCAGGTAGAACTAGTAAAAGGTATGCACGGCGTTCCTCGGTCCACCACTGGACAACCCTCTTCATGGAAACGCGCCTCCTTGGAAGAAAGGGGAGGGCTCAATTAGAGCCCGGCCCCTTTTGTGGTATTTGAATGCTTATTGACGTGCAAACCAGGCATCAAATGCCTCTTGCGTTCTCTGGGCCACTTCCATTGGTGTGGCAAATCCAAGTCCGATTTCTTGGAGACCGATATTAATCGGTGTGTAGACTTCGCCTTCGAAGGCATTGTCAAGGACTTCGGTTGTTACCAAAATGTCTTCGTAGTAACGAATTCTTTCTACTACGAGGGGCTCGATATTGTCAGATGTAACGTCAATGCGGCTTGGAATCGTACCAGCGGTCTCTAGACGCATCTTCTGTACTTCTGGACCTTGGAGCCACTTGATTAACTCCCAAGCTGCTGCTTCTTTGGCAGAACCGGCTGGGATCTTGGCGTTCATGCCGAATCCAACACCAACAACACCGGAAGAGGATGCTTTGTTGATCTCGCCTGGAATGGCTGGGAAGATGGTCATTTTGAATTCAGGTTGTTTGTCAACGGGAATGAGAGCTTCGCCGGTTGTTAGGTCGGTGAGGAAGTTGCTCACTTTCCAGTCTCCATCAACCAAGAATGGAGCACGACCGGTGGCGAAAAGTCCGTTTACTTCTGCGTAGGAGGTCTGCATAATCTTGCGATTGAGAACTCCGTCTTCATACAACTGGGCATAGAACTCAAGAGCTCCTACGAATTCTGGATCGGTGAACTTTGCTTCGCCGCGAAGAATCTCGTAAAGCTTCTCATCGCCCACGAGACGACCAACAATCATGGAGAAGAGACAGGATTGGATTACCCAGTCATCCTGGGCGCCCATGAGGATAGTATCCAAACCATTAGCCTTGAGCACAGGAACCATGGCCACGAGCTCTTCATAGGTCTCAGGCACTGACAGTCCGAGGCTCTCAAGCAAGGGCACGTTTACGTACAGGGCATGACTGGAGGTCATGGTCTGTGGCAACTCGGCCAAGTATCCACCTGCTTGCGGAGCTAATACAGCTTC
>JAAYOK010000290.1 GCA_012520355.1 Bacillota bacterium
CAAACTTATGGCTTATTCTCTTCAAACACAGAGTTCTTTGATTCTTCATCCCGAAGCTCGTTGAGCTTTTGAAACGAAGTCTCAAGAACAGTTGTCTCAAGATTCAATGTTCAGTTTTCAAGGTTCTGTGGTGCGCCCCGTTTTTCGAGGTGCTTTATCATCATAGCACATGACCAAACGGTTTGTCAACCTAGTCCGAAACCTTTATTCCATCCGCTTTTTTCCAACTTCGAACGAACATCATTCCGGACCACTTCACTCGCTCCGAATCACAACCTGTTGCTCACGGGTCGTGATTGGCGACAAGATGTATCCTACCATGAAACCATATCCGTGTCAACAATGAAACGCGAATCTTTTTCTCTACCCAAGGAAATAGCCTTATAAGTGTGGAACTATCAGTGCTAGGAGGTGCTGACATGTGTGGACGATTTACCTTACATACCCCCATCCATGAATTAGTGGAGCGCTTTGGCCCCCTGGACTTCGAGAGCTCATACACTCCCAGCTACAATATTGCACCAACGCAATCTGTACTTACAATTATTCCGGGCGAAAAAAACCCCAGGGCATTCCCGATGCGCTGGGGACTTGTTCCACCCTGGCAAGGGCAGAGGGGAGGAAAGCCATTGATTAACGCCCGCTTAGAGACACTTTCGGAAAAGCCAACCTTCCGCAGACTCGTCAATACGAAACGTTGCCTAATTCTTGCCGACGGGTTTTTCGAGTGGAAAAAGGAAGGTGCAACCAAACACCCCGTGTATATCACTCTCAACCAAGGCGAACCCTTTGCCTTTGCCGGGCTCTGGGATAACGGTGAAGTGCCTGCTTGTACCATCGTCACCCAAGCAGCCTCACCGAATCTAAAACCAGTTCATGACCGGATGCCAGTGATCCTCACACCTGAATCCGAAGCACTCTGGCTCAGTCAGACGCCCTTTTCTGCCTTACAGGACCAGTTACCAGATAAGGATTCCCTTCCCTTATCCTTCTATAAGGTGAATACTTACGTTAACTCGCCGAACAACAACGATGCTACATGTATTGTACCAATGGGGTGAAGACTTACGGGGTCAAAACGCTAAATAACAAACGGAGAGCAACGACTAAAATCGCGCCGGGCACTCCCAAGAGACCTACCACTAGAGCAGTTATTGGATTCACTCCGACCCCAAAATCCCAAAAGCTACCGATGAAATTAATGAACAGCAAAACTCCGCCGCCGATTACTGCATTCACAATCAGATTAAAAATGCTTCGCAGAGGAATCATTAGCATCTTTCCCAGGGTATACAGGATCAAAACGCCTGCTACATACGCGATAATCACCAAAAAGTCCATGCAGTTCACCTCACTTAGGTTCGTCCTCATGAACATCTTATGGTGCTTCTTCGCGGAATATGCCCTGACGTCTATTTGGAATTCTTCATTCGCTTCAGCCAATACATGTACTTCCGCTCGGCAGCCTGTAAGGACAAGATGGCGTGATCCACCAGTTCTGGTTCCGTGGCATTATTGAAATAGCTTTGGGCGTCAAGCCATTCCTGCTTCGCCGCGTGGACTATTGCAGTAAGCTCCTCGGGAGTTTCGCCGGTGGGTTCGGAAGGCAAGTCTTCCTCGGCATAGTCGAGCCACCGATTGGCTAACTCCAAAATTCGTTCGGAAATATTATGAGACAAAAAACCACCTCATCTCTGTAATACTTGGTTTAGTATTACTCAACACAAGGCGGTTTATTCCTCAATCCTACAACTCCCGACGACCCTCAAGAGCCTTGGAAAGCGTGACTTCATCCACATACTCTAAATCGCTCCCCACCGGCATTCCATGGGCCATACGCGTTACTTTCACTCCAATGGGTTTCAGCAGACGGGCTAAGTACATCGCCGTAGCTTCCCCCTCAACATTCGGATCAGTAGCAAGTACTACCTCCTCGACGTCCGGACCAATTCGGGCCACCAGTTCCTTAACCTTAAGATCGTTTGGCCCTATACCCTCTAGAGGAGAGATGGAACCGTGGAGAACATGGTAGACACCATCGAAACTCTTCGTGCGCTCCATGGCGATAACATCCCGAGGTTCTTCCACGACACAGATGAAGTTCCGGTTACGTTTGGAGTTGGAGCAGATTACACAGGGGTCTTCTTCCGTCAAATGAAAACACTGCGAACAGTAAATCGTACTCTGTTTGGCCTGAACGATGGCTTCTGCCAGGCTTTTCACCTCGGCCTGGGACTGATCGATCAGGAAGAAAGCTAAGCGCTGTGCAGTTTTTGGCCCAACCCCAGGCAAGCGCACTAGCTCCTCAATCAAACGGGCCATGGGTCTTGGGTAACGAGCCATTAGAATAATCCAGGGGGCAATCCTTGGAGATTGACTTTACCAGTTACTTTCTCAAGTTCGCTCGCTGATAGTTCCCGCGACTTGCGTAAACCATCGTTAACCGCGGCCATAATCAGATCTTCGAGCATCTCAACATCCTCTGGATCCACCGCGTCGGGCTGAATCTTAATACCCCTAACCTCCTGGTGTCCTGTGACCACCGCAGTGATAACTCCACCGCCGGCAGTTCCTTCCACGGTCATCTCTTCAAGCTCTTTTTGCACTCTCTCCAAGTCTGCCTGCATTTTCTGCATCTGACGCATCATCTTTTGCATATTCATACCCATAAAAGCCACCTCATTCCCTTAGTTTTCCTTTGGTTTCGCTATAATTTTCCCCCCAAAGGTCTCCATGCTCGCTCTTAAGAAATCGTCCGCCGCAGTATCCTGTGGTACATCCTGTTTCACTTCTTGTTGTACCACTGGTTTAACGGCTTCCTTCTCCTTTTTGCCCCGAGGCACTGGAGTGCTCTTCCTTGGGGAACTTGCAACCTCATCTTGAAAAACACATTTCAATCGTATCTGTTTGCCCATGAACCTGGACAACATCCGTTCTGCCGGTTCACGATGACTATCTTGTTCAATGCTTGCTTTATGAAATCCTCGCTCCCGCGGAAAAGCGATAATCGCTTGATCATCCACAACTTCAATGGGGGATCCTTCCTTTAGGAAAGCTTCGCACTGCATCAAACGTTCATCTCGTAGGCCCTTAAGGTAATCCGCCCAGGTTTCCAAGAGAAATGCGGAACGTTCCTCATCATTGGCGCTGGGTATGCGCCTTCTTTGGGCTTGAGAACCAGACATCTCCTGAGAAACCGATGCCGTATCCTTGTGTTTGGTCAGATGGGATTGAAGTTTGGCAATATATTCCTCCAGTGTGCGAACCTTTGCTTCAAGCTTGGCCACGGTAGCACTATCTACTCCCGCGGGTACGCCTGTCTGCTTCGGCTTGGCACCTGTAACTTTGAACACAGCGAGTTCCAAAGGAATCCGCGGATCTGGTGCGAAGCGCATCTCCCGCACAGTCTCTGTTAATTGCTCAATCATCTCAAGCTCCGCCGGATCGCCGCTTTCCTTCGTCAAAAGTTCGTGACGCAGGCTGGCAATTACACTGACGGCAAATTGGGTGAGGTCCTTCCCCTGATTAAACAAGTCATCAATAATCTGTAAAGCACCACGATTCGAACCTGACAAGATATTTTGCACAAAGGCGTTCACCTGATCCTGTGGCGCAACCCCCAAGACCTCCACTACTGCTTCGGCTGTAACCTCATCCGCGAACGCAGCACACTTTTCTAATGTACCAAGGGCATCTCGCATACCACCGGCCGCATGCCTGGCAATGATGCGCAAAGCCTCCTCTTGGACAGAAATACTATGTTGTTTTGCCACCCGTGCCAAACCTTGCATCATGGCCTGTTCCGAAAATCTTGTGAAATCATAGCGCTGGACGCGTGACAAGATCGTGGCAGGCAAGCGATGCGGATCTGTTGTGGCGAAGACAAAGACCACATGTGGTGGCGGTTCCTCCAGGGTCTTTAATAGTGCATTAAACGCTTCGGTAGTCAACATATGAACTTCATCAATGATGTAGACCTTGTAGCGTGCATTAACCGGAGTGAATTGTACTTGGCTCCGGAGCTCTCGGATATCATCAATCCTCCGATTTGAAGCGCCATCGATCTCGATGACATTTAAGGAGGTACCCTCTTTGATGCCAACGCACTCCTCGCACTCTCCACATGGTGTAGGAGTGGGACCTAACTCACAGTTCAAGCCCTTCGATAGAATCCTCGCAATAGAAGTCTTACCGGTTCCACGAGGCCCTGCAAAAAGGTAAGCGTGGGAAATCCGGCGATTTCTAAGACTATTTTCTAACGTCTTGACGATACTATCTTGACCTACAACATCTTCGAAAAATTGTGGACGTGACGCACGGTAGAGTGACTGATAGTTCACCGACCTTCCCTCCTCTTCCCCGAGTTTTCCTATATGGTTTCTCGATTGCTGGACCAAAGTCCTCCAGAAGATAGGAACCTAATTCTGAACATAAAAAAAGTCGTGCACCTATCCTCGAATATGGTCTTCCAGACGATATTCAGGTAGTTAGCTCGAACCAGGCACCCTCACGGCACATAGGATCTTCCACTTACCGCTGCTTCCTTCCGGACCTGACGGGATTCATGGACTCCTATTGCGTAAGACCCAATTGTCAACACCACTTGCCCAAACCAGACTCCACAAAACCATTCCTCAAATAGGAATTCGACCCCGCTACAGCGGATTGCGGGTACAGGGCACCGCTACCTCCCCGTCTAGCACGACAAAGTAATTATACTGAACATCATCCCCCGTGTCAAGAGCAACGCACTCTGTCAAATCGCCCTTTTCTCGTGATAGAGCCCTTTTCCTAGACTTTACCTGTATTGAGGTTCTTCCTTTTGGACATGCCTGAGCCGACCTTGTAGCTTTGGAATCATCTCCTCAATCTGGTGTGCCATGTCGTTATACATATCCTGAACCGCTGGCACATCGGTATCCATGGCACATGTCTTCAGCTGGCCCACGAGGGATTGTGCTCCTGCAACAGTCTGCTCGATCCGCGTCTTGGTCGTCATCCTTACCCTCCTATCGATGTCATTTATACCATCAATAGTTTTTCCGAATAGACCACGACTTAATCAGCCTTCCCAAAGGCAATTCAACGACAAAAAAACTCCTAGTTCAACTAGGAGGAAAATAACAAATGGCGGAGAGAGAGGGATTCGAACCCTCGAGGGGCTCATCACCCCTACACGATTTCCAGTCGTGCCTGTTCAGCCAAGCTCCAGCATCTCTCCATACTGAAATTCATTCAATTGTTTTACATAACTGG
>JAAYOK010000291.1 GCA_012520355.1 Bacillota bacterium
GCAGCTAGGGCTCCTGCAAAGGTAGTTGTTGTATCACCGTGAACTAAAACTATGTGCGGCTTGGCACCTTGGAAAATCCCCCCAAGACCCGTCAAAACCCGGGTTGTTACATCCGTGATGGTCTGCCGGGCCTGCATTATATCCAGATCATAGTCTGGAACGATATCGAAGATGTTCAGCACCTGGTCCAGCATTTCTCTATGTTGGGCAGTCACACAAACGATACTCTCGACTTCTTTCCGCTTCTCCAACTCCTTGACCAATGGGGCCATTTTAATGGCTTCAGGCCTGGTACCAAAGATGCTTAATACTCGCAGTTTTTCCACTTCTTCACCTCATCCACTTTACTCACTTAATGAGCAACGGCTAGAGAGAGCACCAATCGTATAGTAAACAGCTGTTCAATGAGAGTGACAGGGCTCCCTGCCCGTTTCACCACTTCGAACTTTTCTGCGAAAAAGCAAAAAATCAGTTCTCGTCTCTTGACCTTTTTCTATCCCTTATTCTCAGCTTCACAGCCGCGACTGTCCTATCAACCTCCGGAATTTTCATTAGCAAAATCAAAATCCCATAGGTCACAGTACCGATCCCGATGGAAGCTATAAGGGCGGTGTTTTTACTCAAACAGCTACACAGGAACAAAAATGTGGCGTATGCGATGCCGCCCATTACGAGAGATGCAGCACTGATCTTTACAAAGGAAATCACTGCTTCCCTTAAACCAAAGGGTCCAATCTTCTTCCTGAGAGTGATAAACATTAAGAACGTGCTGACAATGCCTGCTATACTTGTAGCTAGGGCTAGACCTCCAATACCAAGGAATCTGGACAGAACGATGTTTAAGACTATGTTGATAATAACGGCGATTGTGGCATTCATTATTGGCGTCTTAGTGTCCTGCAGTGCGTAAAAAGCCCTTATCAACACATCCTTTAGTCCGAAAGCAGTCATACCTACGGAGTAATAGAAAAGAGCACTAGCCGTCAAATCTATGGCCTCTGGAGTAAATGCACCGCGCCCAAAAAGAAGCACCACGATCTCCCGAGAAAGGACCATTACACCTACTGTTGAAGGGATTACGAGTAGATTCATCATGGAAACTGCCTCGGCAACAGACGTTTTGAGAGCGGATATCCCGCCCACCGCAATTCCTGAAGCCAGCGTGTTGCCAGAAGCGAGTTTGACCGAAATTGAACGGCTTAAGCTCCCAAACAAGCTGCTTGAGGAGAATGAATTCCTAAAAAAAGTCCCGAGAACTCGAGAGGAGGGAGTACTAGATTCCGTTCGGCACGAGACGGTTTATCTGGCCGTCTGCGAACTGGCGACAGCAAAGGGTTATCCTATCTCTGGTCTGTGTAAAATCGCCAGGTCGGCTTACTACAAATGGAAAAACCGCTCTAGAAGCCAACGGGAGCTTGAAAATGAAACCATCCTTGAAAAGATTAAAACTACTTATGAAGAACGAAATGGCATTCTAAGCTACCGCCAGATGACCATCATTTTGCGGCGCGAACATGCTCTTAACGTGAATCACAAGCGTGTATGTATGCAGACAGAAACGGCACAGCTATATAAAGTGCACTCCAGAGGTAGTGGCGGCGAACATCCTGAGCCGTGACTTCTCCGCAGATAACGTCTGCCAGAAGTGGCTGACCGATGTAACTGAAATGAAGTGCGCTAACGGTGAGAAACTTTACCTGAGTGCCACGAATACGCCCTTTGAGAAGGCAACCCATAAGGTAACTGCGGCTAGTGCGGCTACGACATGATGAAAGGATTTCCTCCAAACCTCTGCGGGGACCAATTATTACCCGCAATATCAAGGCTCGCCATGCCCAGATACGGAGTAACGAAATAATAAACGCGAATACACCCTTTCAGGCATGCCTACCCAATCCACAACCAGTGTTCCGTTCATCTAAGGCGAACACACTCTCGTGTCTCCTAGCGGTAAACCTGTTTGCGTTCAATCATCCTGAGCTTCAGACGTTGCTGATTCCCGCTCAGCCCTAAAGAGCACATTAGTAATTTTTGTGGAAGATATGCCCTTTGTGTAGGGGAAGTACACGATTTTGATGCCCGCTGCTTGAAACTGTCTCTCATACTCCTCCCACCTCTCTGTTCCGTACCAGTCGTCCCCGACAAACATGATGGAGGCTTTTAGCTTCTGACACATAAGCAACTTGTTCATGTCTTCTTGGGGAACCACCGCGTCAACATATCTAATACTTCGTACTACTTCTATCCTTTCCGCAAACGGTATGATGGGGGACTTGTACTTATTAGCCTACCAGCTCATCTGTGGTTACGCCAACGACAAGATAGTCACACATTCCTTTGGCATTCCTAAGCAAATTTAGATGCCCAATGTGAAACAAATCAAATACTCCGGCAGTATAGCCGACTATCATCTTCTCGTTTCCCCTTTCCATTTTTCCACACCATGCAAAAGCTATCTATTGTGGGATGCAATTCATTCACTTGGAATCTGATCACGCGATAAGGCGTTCGTTCATACTCCATCTCTTCAGGTCAACATGCCTTTCAACAGCCTCCCGGCCAGAATCGAACAACGATCCGTTGGGCTTGACGCAACTGGTTCTATCCTCTTTCCACACAAGTGCTGAGCAATGCTGGTGAGGGGGCCGAAGACTCTTGCAACACCACGCATGTTCTTGGGAATATGGAACCTCCGGAAGGCCCTCGCCCTTAACTTCAGTTGGCCTAGTGACAAATCCCGCTTCAACCCGGCCCACAGCCGGCGCCAGGTCAACCTCCGTCAGCACCACCCGGATAACCAGAAACGCATTCTCTCTTCCGGACATCACGACCATAGCATCGAGAGGCGAGGTTCCTGCGGTTACCGACTTAAGTGATGGCGAGAAATACGCTTTTTATTTGCCAAAGACAACCTGGTCATACTTCACTTCTGTTTTCTTTTCTCGTGTGGATCGTGCTTTGAACACAAGCAAGCAAGCCTATTCAACCAGCAACTCAACAATCCCGTGATGCGGTCTCCTTTCATCTTCAGGTGGCAATGTCAGGTAATCGCCGTACATGTTGGTCAGGAGCTCATGAAAGTGTTGGGATATGGGAAACCGCCTACCTTCGAACTCCCATTCGACGACACTGTAAAAGCTGTCTCTTCTCATTAAATACCTTCTAAACCTTTCGCGACTGACTCCATCTGTCAGATGGTTTAGGAAACCTGTTTCTCGTTGGTTAAACATCGTTATAACCTTTGTTATCACCCGATTGATGAAACGTTGCGGCACGATGCAAAGTAAGACTCGAAGGACTTTGGCCAAACCCTTTTTGAGCATGTTAGCATTTGGGGCTACTCCGACGTTTTTTACGCGGTTAACAGTCAAAAGCGCAGACAGGATCTTGCAACGAACAGCTTCCAATACACTCCCAGGCATAACATTGTCCAAAGGGAAAACATCAATGAATATCCCATGGTGTATGTCGAGGTTCCTGTAAGTGTGTTGTAGGTAAACCGTGTTGTCTTTTCTCAGCCGTGAAAACTGTCGAAAGAAATTCGGATCCGAGTCGTAGTGCTGCAAGAAATAACCCTCTTTGAGATGAGCCTTACATATCTCCTTGAGTCTGTCATAGTCTTCTCTAGCCATAACAACATCGATGTCGTCATCCCATGGTATGAATCCCTTATGTCTTACAGCACCAAGCAGAGTACCCGCGAACAACTGGTATCGGAGACCGTTTTCCTTGCAAATCCTGTCAAACTCAAGCAGAATATCAAGCTGTACCAGCTGTGCCTTTCGCAACACGTCCAACACTCTGTGGTCCCCCATAGGCACTCCTCCATTAACTATCCCAATTCTGGATTCTCTCTCTATCCACAACGCCCTATCTTTGGTCAGTCGATTACCGTATTGCCCTTCTGACGACCGGTCTCGGTTGTTGCCGTCTCATTCTTCGCTTCCCAACAAAAGAGGAGCAACGCACCTTACGCCGAATAGCGGCAGCATCGCATCTACATTGCTACTTGAGGCGCAGCGGTCCCTTACTACGATTTTCCGCAGTACTAATCGTCTCGTGGCTTTTTCCGAGGTCAAAAGTCTCGTCCCCAGCCTAGTGATCCACGTCTGCTTGCTTCTCACCAGTCTGGATATATCGAAAGGAGTACTGCATAATGGGTTGCATCCAGCTCTTCTACCTGCAGGTGCACTACGTCAAAACCTTCTTCGGCGGCATTTGGTTGACTCTTGGTCATGTCGTCCTGAGTCCTGGCATTTCTCGGTATGTATGGCATGCATCTATTAAGAACCAACATACGAACTCATCGGATCGGATAGTAGGCATCTAAGTTGAGCGCATTTGCCCTCGTTAACAAAACTCAACACCTTAACCCATCTCTCGCTGCCCAACAGAACGGTCATAACGAAAACTTATCATTGGAAGGCATCAGACTGTCTCTAAGCCTATCTCCTTCTTAATCTTTGTCGTTGAGATTTCTGGCGTACGGGGAAGATAGACTATTTCACAGTAATCACTTAGGAAGTCAAACCTTCCTTTCCAGTCATCACCCATCACAAACACATCAACCCCATAGCGTTGTATATCATCTATTTTTTGCTCCCAGCAAGTCTCGGGGATAACGAGGTCAACGTACCTTATTGCCTCTAGCAGTTGCTTTCGTTCATCATATGAAAAGTAACAGGTCTTTCCTTTTACCGCATTGAACTCGTTTGTCGATAAGCCAACTATCAGATAATCCCCGAAACTTTTTGCTCGCCTCAAGAGATTAATGTGACCATAATGCAACAGATCGAATGTCCCATATGTCATTACTCGTTTCACAGTTGGGGCCCTCCTTTTCCTCGTCTTGTCAAGCAAATATAGCGGTTCCCTGCGCAATCCCGAATATCCCGCAGCGGTAACTTCTGGATTTGGGACCAAGGTTTTACGCCAACGCCGGAACGCCCGTTCACTTAAACACCGTACACTTCAGGCAAATTGACTAAACCTGGGGGCCAATACCTAGTGCCTTCATTAGCCGAGTGGAGCTTTGGCTGTCCTGATACTTGTTCGCCAAGTCGTTGATGCGCTGTCGCTCATCAGAATAGGGATCCACGCCCGCTACAAGATCTGCGATGAACTTTTTGAGGTCATCCACATTGTAAATCTTATGTCCTGGCATTAACCCCAAAGGATCTTCAACTGTAAACCCATGCATGCTCCCATACTGACTGATGTCATCAATTACGAAACCAATTGGCTTAAGCGTCAACAAGAAATCGAAAAAAACCGATGAATAGTCGGTAAGTAAGGCATCCACTTCTGAAAAGAGACCGTATAGCTCAACATTCCGCTCGTTCAGGAAATCATTTCCAAAAATCGTTATGTGGCTTAGCCTCTGCTTCAACACGGGCAACTCCGCCTGAAGAGGGTGTGGCTTTATGACCAAGAGAACTCCGCTCCCAGCCAAGAATTCGTTCAGTTCTCCAATGTTCTCCTGCGTTAAGAGGGGGAAGGCCACGTTCGAATCGCGGTTGTGTCCCTGAAAGTCATGGGCTCTATAGGTGGGCAACCACAAGACCGTTCTCTGATAGAGCCTTTTGTCAATTCCCAGTTTTGCAAGACCCCACTGGTCTTTAAGGATGACGTCGTTCCTTGGGTAACCAACAATGAGGCATTGCCTATCACTCGCTCCGAAAGCTTTTTGTACGATACTCTTAAAGAACTCAGATTGGCACAAGATATACGAGAAGGTGTCTTCAAAACGCCAAAGCCACCTAAACCTAGAGTGACTGGCAAGATAACCTATCGTCTTGAGGGGAGACCCGTGCATCGTATCCACGATAACTTGGTTCCTCATAGGTTTCATATGGGCAAACTCTCTATAGGAATAGAACACATACTTCGACCGCAACTGGTACCACAACGCCTTTAGCGGATTGGTTACTCTCACAACATTTTCGCCCGTCGCACTAGACGGAAACGGCTTGGTGGAAAAATAGAAGACTGTGTAGTTCGCGTAATCTCTCCCGGACAGATGCTGCATTATAGCCCATGCGTTATCTTTTTTGAGATCTCTATCGAATATGTAGATCCAATGAGAGTTTTTGGGTATTAGCAAGTTCAGGACGCTCAAAACAAGAAACGATGACTTCTGTTTAAAAAAATTTAATACCTTCCACAATGTCAATGACATACCCACACCTCCATGCTCTCTCCCCACAGAATGGACCAGTCAACTGGCACCTCAACCGTAATTCTCAAGTTCCCCTGATCCTTTCAGACAAATGAGAATACGCCATCTCCGCTAGAACGATGATTTTCATTACTTTGACGCAATTTGCCCGAGCTGAAAAATGTATATTTTCCTCAAGCAATGCCCAAGGACTAGCCCCAAATGGCGCCAAGAAAGGCATTAATAATAACGTTCATGACGAGTCGCTCGTCCTGGCAGACTTTCTAGGTATGGTAAACCAACTTCCGGTGGGCAACGAGAGCTGCACCCAGTCGCATCTGCTCGTCACTAGGATACTTCCACAGGCTTACCCTTATGGCTTGTTAGACCTATGCCTTCCGTCTCTCCCTCGGTCCTAACCAGAGTATGAACAAGACCGGCAGGTTATTGTACCGATTTTCTACTCTGGGAATTGAACTCATATCGTTTACAGCCTGTGTGCGTTTCAACACCGAGCGAATAAGAGCCTCCAAAGATCTGGTTAGACCTCAAAGGCCCCTCCACTTCTTCAGGTGAGCAAAGATTATGGTGTGAAACATGAGTGTAATATTGCAATCTGAGCCTTTCCCAGATAATCGGACACCGTTTCGTGTTCTTTACTCGCTATTTCTTAAGTTTGCTCGATGATCTGTTTTACGCCGCCAGACCAA